>NZ_JAUZUU010000010.1:0-88824 GCF_031844225.1 Acinetobacter sp. RRD8 | reverse complement strand
ATATTCATTATTGTAGTTTTGCCTGATCCATTTTCAGCAATTAGTATTTTTTTATTATCTCTAAAATTAATAGTGACATCTTGATCTCCATTTAATTTGATAATTTTAAATTCATCTAATTCCAACATTCTACCCCCTAATAATATAAATATTTTACTATACACAATAATAAAGGCTGATTACTCAGCCTTTATCTTAAACTACTTATAACTTAATTTTCAAAGAAAATCATAGATTTGCTCTTGCGCTAGGGAAAGGCCTTTCGGCTTTTCTTGATTCTAGCTCATTAAGTCAACTGAGCAGCAGCAATTTTCTTCGTATCAACGTCTTTAGCGGCGTTAGTATATTCGCTCATCTTGTCGAAGCTTAAGTATTGATAGATGTCAGCTGACATGCTGTCAATTTGAGCTGCGTACTGTTGGTATTCTTCTGGAGAAGGCAATTTACCCAATACAGCAGCAACAGAAGCAAGTTCAGCAGAAGCCAGGTAAACGTTAGCACCTTGACCTAAACGGTTCGGGAAGTTACGAGTAGAAGTCGATACACAAGTCGTGTTCGGCGCTACACGTGCTTGGTTACCCATACATAATGAACAACCTGGCATTTCAGTACGCGCGCCAGCTTTACCATAAATGTTATAGAAACCTTCTTCCATCAACTGATGTTCGTCCATACGCGTAGGTGGAGCAATCCACAAACGAGTTGACAACGCACCACCAGGAACTTTCTCTAACAATTTACCAGTCGCACGGAAGTGACCGATGTTCGTCATACAAGAACCAACGAATACTTCGTCAATTTTCGCGCCTTGAACATCAGAAAGAAGTTTCGCATCATCTGGATCGTTCGGGCAGCAAAGAATAGGTTCTTTGATGTCTGCAAGATCAATTTCATACACTTTGGTGTATTCAGCATCAGCATCCGCTTTGATCAGGCTTGGGTTAGCCAACCATTTTTCCATGTTCTCAACACGACGAGCCATAGTACGCGCATCGCCATAACCTTCAGAAATCATCCACTTCAACATGGTGATGTTTGAACGAAGGTATTCAGCAACTTTCTCTTCAGAAAGTGTGATAGAACAACCTGCAGCAGAACGTTCAGCAGAAGCATCAGAAAGTTCGAACGCTTGCTCAACAGTCAGGTCAGTTTCCATTTCTGTTAAGTCGATCTCAAGGATACGACCAGAGAAGATGTTTTTCTTACCTTTCTTCTCTACAGTTAAGTCACCTTCCTTAATTGCGTAGTAAGGAATTGCATGTACAAGGTCACGTAGAGTGATACCAGGCTGCATTTTACCTTTGAACTTCACAAGTACAGATTCAGGCATGTCTAATGGCATAACACCAGTTGCTGCAGCGAACGCTACAAGACCAGAACCCGCCGGGAATGAAATACCGATTGGGAAACGAGTATGCGAGTCACCACCAGTACCAACAGTATCTGGAAGAAGCATACGGTTTAACCAAGAGTGAATAATACCGTCACCTGGGCGTAAAGACACACCACCACGGTTCATGATGAAATCAGGAAGCGAGTGTTGCATTTGAACGTCAACTGGTTTTGGATACGCAGCTGTATGACAGAAAGATTGCATAACAAGGTCAGCAGAGAAACCTAGGCAAGCCAAGTCTTTCAATTCGTCACGCGTCATTGGACCTGTTGTATCTTGCGAACCAACAGTAGTCATCTTAGGTTCACAGTAAGTACCTGGAAGTACGCCTTGACCTTCAGGAAGACCACAAGCGCGACCCACCATCTTCTGAGCTTGAGTGAAACCTTTGCCAGTTGCAGCAGGCTGAACCGGAGTACGGAACATTGTAGATACTGGAAGACCTAAAGCTTCACGCGCTTTAGTGGTCAAACCACGACCAACGATCAGGTTAATACGACCACCAGCACGAACTTCGTCTAGAAGTACTGGAGTTTTAAGTTCAGCTTCAGCGATTTGCGCGCCGTCTTTGAACGCAGTTACTTTAGCAGCAGCGTGATCGATCTTAAGAACGATTTCGTCGCCCATGTTCATGTTAGCAACATCGATCTCGATCGGTAATGCACCCGCATCTTCCATCGTGTTGAAGAAAATTGGAGCGATTTTAGAACCTAGGCAGTAACCACCGTCTTTTTTGTTCGGGATGTGCGGAATGTCATCACCGAAGAACCAAAGTACAGAGTTAGTTGCAGATTTACGAGATGAACCTGTACCAACAACGTCACCCACGTAAGCAACCTGGTTGCCTTTCGCGATCAGTTCTTTAATCTGGTTAAGTGGACCCACTTCACCAGGAACTTCTGGATTGATTCCGTCACGTACGTTTTTCAACATTGCATTTGCGTGCAATGGAATGTCTGGACGGCTCCAAGCGTCTTGTGCAGGTGACAAGTCGTCAGTGTTGGTTTCGCCAGTTACTTTGAAAACAGTCAGTTTGATTTCTTCAGGAACGTCTTTACGGCTAGTGAACCATTCAGCGTCAGCCCAAGACTGCATAACTGCTTGAGCATTTGCGTTACCAGCTTTTGCTTTATCAGCAACGTCATGGAATGCATCAAATACAAGAAGCGTTTTTTTCAATGCTTCAGCTGCAAGTTCAGCAAGCTCAGCATTGTCTAAAAGTTCAACTAAAGGCGCTACGTTATAACCACCAAGCATAGTACCTAGTAAGTAAACAGCACGTTCTTTAGAAACGAGTGGAGAGGTTGCTTCGCCTTTTGCCAATGCAGCTAAGAACGCAGCTTTTACATATGCAGCTTGGTCAACACCTGCTGGTACACGGTTTTCAAGCAAATCTACCAAGTATGCTTCTTCACCAGCTGGCGGGTTTTTTAGTAGTTCAACTAATGCAGCTGTTTGGGCATCGTCAAGTGGCTTCGGTGGGACTCCGAGTGCGGCACGTTCTTCAACGTGTTGGCGGTAAGCTTCTAGCACAGTGTTATTCCTCTTTTTTAAAAAATTACTTATGAATTCCTGCTTATTCTAAGCTTCATAAATAATATGGACTCCGAAATTTTACTAAATTTCCAGTTAAAAGTTAATGCAACTCAAGTGTTTCTTCGTGATGCTCGTTATTTTATAACTAAATGATGCTCTTAATGATTATTCCGTAATCAGTTCTAGCTTACACCACACGAAACAAGCCCATGAATAGGCCCTTTTAACTGAATTTAATGCATAAAAAAGGCAACCCTGATGTTGCCTGATTTGAATTTAAAAAGATACTCCACCTTAGTGTACAGTGGTCGAGTTTAAATACTGCTGATATGAGTCTCGGCAGCCTTGGAATTTCACCACGCATTCATCTTCATAGGTAGTACTGTGATTATTGCTGGCAAAGGAAATATCCACCTGATAAAGCTTTTTATCTTGTTCTAGTATCTTCTTTAAAACGACTTTGTCACCGACGCTGAGTACATAGTGACTGCCGCCAATAATGACCACACCTTCTTCATCTTCCAGCAGCAGATCAGAATGATGCAAATATCTTACGACTTCCATATTGTGCTACTCCTCGGTTAATTGGAGTTGAATTCATTATTCAATATAAAGATAAGTATTTCTATATTTTAGATTTAGAAATTGTCACAAAGTGTACATTTTGCTTACGCTATTTTTATTATTCAGTCTTTTGAAGATGTGTATATTTAAATACATTTAATGGGAAATATGAGTTGGATAATTTTATCCAAATATAAAAAAACCGTTCCTTA
Source organism: Acinetobacter sp. RRD8 (assembly GCF_031844225.1). Lineage (GTDB taxonomy): Bacteria > Pseudomonadota > Gammaproteobacteria > Pseudomonadales > Moraxellaceae > Acinetobacter. Next base: position 85,119 of record NZ_JAUZUU010000010.1, on the reverse strand, counting down.
GAACGGTTTGTAATCTGGTAATTCGTCATGCGGTGTCGCAATACACTTTGCAGTAAATTCAGCGCGGACTTTTTCACGGGCTGCTTTTACATCTGCCTTAATCTCTTCGGCTGGAATCGCATAGACTTCATCAATAATATTCAGGATAAAACCTTTGGTGGTTTCGTCGTCGATCTTGTTGGCATGCTCGATTGCTTTTTCTTTCTCAATCGCATTCTGACGATCCAGCATAATGGTACGCGCCGCATTACCGACGCTTCGACAATAACCTTGCCACTGCTCTTCAGGGGTTAAGGGTTTCTTCTCGGCACAACCGGCCAGCGCCAGCATAAACGATAAAGCCAATAACTTTTTCATGAATTTCTCCTTCCGAGGGGCAATATAAAAGATCGGGGAAGATTTGTCATTTCAAAATGCGAGTTGTATGGAATTAAAAAAGCCCACTAATGGGCTTTTTCATTTTGTGTAATTAACCACATGAAGCCTGGATAATCTTTTTGCTTGTAGGATCCACCGTTACAGTCACTCGTTCTTCACGATAATCCATCGTCACCGCTTGACCCGGTTCAACCATACGTACAATTTGTGCCTTGGTTTTCTGCTTGATTTGCGCTTCAGTCAAATTGGACTGACCCACCAATGCCGCTGCCTGATCAGCAATACATTTAGGTTGATTCATGTGCAGTAATTCCCACTCCTCGACCACCTGACCATTCTTTAAATGGCAATATCCGACCTGACCATTGCTTTCAGTACGAATCTCAAGCTTGCCACCCTGATTGACACAATAAGCGCTTGCAGGATTCGCTGAACCTGTTTTAGGAGCATCCGTCTCAGATTGCGGCGTAGTGGTACATGCGCTTAGAGCGAGAGCCAGTAAACCGAACAGCATTGTTTTTTTCATGAGAGCCTATTCTTCTTCAATAATTCTTCACCAATTTAGCATATTTCCTTGTCCTTGCCAGACACAAGTCTGTGTACATTTTTAACCGTGCTTTTTCATTAAAAATTAGAAATAAGACCTTTGTGAATTAAGGACTTCAACACTATAAATTCTCTCAATGAACAAGACAAACAGAAGATAAGAACCTCTACAAAATACAAAAATGCCGAATGAATCGCCTAGACCAAGTGATTATGCATTTCAATAGCATTGCATTGTCATTACATCATTCAAATATGACTTCACTTTTAGATTTGTGATCTATGCTGGATTGATTTAATATTTGATTGAATTTTAAACTTTCTATTGGCATGACAGACGATCCTCAACTCTCCCTCAAGGAATATCTTGCTACAGTTCAGGAAGTGGTCAAACTCACTTTCGATACACCGGTATGGGTTAAAGCCGAGATTCGTAATCTAAGTATTAAAGCCGGCCATTATTATCTGGAGCTGGCAGAAAAAGAAGCCGACAGTGATCAGGTCATCGCCAGTTGCCGAGCGACTATCTGGAAATTCAGTGCCCAGAAAATTGTCACGCAGTTTGAACGTGAAAGCGGAATTGAGCTGAGTCGTGATTTGAAAGTGCTGATTAAAGTCAAAGCTAATTTCGATCCGCAGTATGGTTTTTCTTTAAATATCGTTGAAATTGACTCAGGCTATACTCTGGGAGATATTGCCCGGCGTTATCAGCAGATTGTTGAGCGGTTGACGACTGAAGGACTGATTCAGCGCAATAGAAACTTGCCCAGCCCTTTTGACCTGAACCGGATTCTGGTGATTGCTCCCGAAAATGCAGCAGGCCTGGGAGATTTTAAAAAAGATGCCGATGCACTGCAGCGTGCGCAGGTGTGTGAGTTTATCTATCACAGTGCGACTTTTCAGGGAAATACCGCCCCGCAAAGTATTATGTACAGTCTGGCACAAGCGCTCAAACAATGGGCACAGACTTATAATACCGCACCGGATCTGATTGTGATTATACGAGGTGGTGGCGCAGTCAATGATCTGGCTTATTTGAATGATTATGATCTGGCTGCCCTGCTCTGTAAACGTTCGGTACCGGTCTGGGTCGGCATCGGGCATGAAAAAGACCGTACTATTCTGGATGAGATTGCGCATCGCTCCTTTGATACTCCGAGTAAAGCCATTGCCGGAATCCGCAATCATATCTTTGAACTGACCCAGGATATTCTGAATTATCTACAGCGCATTCAGCGTTTATCCCAGCAACAGATTCAAGCTTATCAAAATCAGAATGATCAATTTTTGAAACTGATTCAAAGTCTGGCCAACAACCAGATTATGGATGCGCTGCAACGTCTGCAACAGATCAAGGCCAATACTACCAGTCTGGCCCAGCAGCATACCCAGCTGATTAATCAGCAGCTTGATGCCCTGATGCGGGAAACGCTACTACAAAATCCTAAACATGTTTTATCCAAGGGTTATGCCATCGTGCGCCAGCAAGAACATGTGGTTGCCTCTATTCAACAGATTCAGTCCAGCGATCTGGTTGAAGTCGAATTACATGACGGCATTTTTTCAGCACAACTTATACAGGTACTTCCTCATGAATCATGATACTTTGAGCTTCCAACAAGGCTATGACATCTTGAAAAAGAATGCAGAATTGCTCGAATCTCAGCAAGAACCGGATATTGATAACTTGATGAAAATCGTGGAAGAATCCATGACCGCCTATAAAGCTTGCAAGGCACGGGTTGAAGCGGTTCAAACTGCGTTAAATGAGACGTTTAACGATTAATTGCACCCCATTTTAAATATTTTCTTAGGCTATTCTGCTAAATTGAATTGACATAAAAGCTCTCATGAATGAGGGCTTTTTTATTAAGTGAAAAAAATCATTTCAATGGATATTTAAATTTTCTAGGTGGCTATTTTGATCAATCCGCCCAATTCTAAATAGGAAATATTGTATTTTCATTCTCATCGACCAAACGATAAAAAGCCCAATATTAAATTGGGCTTTTTATTACTCTTCAACTTCTATCGGATCACCGTCTTCAGGACGAATATGACGTGTTCCATCATCCGCAGGATCAACACTTGACCCATCTTTGGTAATAGCATTGTACATTTCATCCTCTTTCTTATCATCGATAAATTCTTCATCTTCAAAATCTTGAGGTTCACTATCGTCGTCAAAGTTCAAAGGCTTTTCTTCATCTATCATGGCGATCCATCACTTATTTAACCAATAAAATATCATGCTCAAATATTTGAAGGATTCATTCAAGAGTCAACGATGATCATTTATGTAACTGAATAAACACAATAGTAATTGGAACTTTACTTTTCCATAGATAAAAAAATGCCTCCTTAGGGAAGGAGGCTGAAATTGGAAAGAAACTACAGCAATAGAATCTATTTATGCATTATATATAAACTTATAATTTATACATTAGCATAATATTACATTAATTTTTCAATTAAAGAGCCCACTTACTTTTTCAAATAAGCGGGCTAGTGCTGTAGTCATTTTCTTCGTCTTATTTGCGTCTTTTTGTTTTCGCAAAACGAATATAGCACTGTGAATTTAGCAATAAAGTATAGAGAGTATTAATAAACTGTTCTCTTACATTTGCTTTAAGTTACTTTTCGTTCAATAAGCTGTAAATATTAAAAAAGCCCATCTTTCGATAGGTCTTCCTCTTTTCACTTTTGCGCTGATTCAGGTATGTTGTCAAAGTGAGTAACGACTAGAGAATAAGCAAGCTATTGATAAAAATATATAAATAGACCATTAGTATAAAAAAAACTATGCTTGTTAAATTGATTGACGATTTTAACCTTCAACGACACCTTATAGCTGACTTAATTTACTAGACATATAAGTTAAAAATAGCGTCTTATCCTGAAAATCAGGCATTTCAAACACCCAAAAAATGTAATTTTTAGATCTCAATTTAAGTTTTACATTCACGGCCTTTACTTGAATTATTACATCCTCATGCTGCATTTCTGCGAATAATTCTAAAATCAGCGCAAAGAATCTCAGTTTGTTGACTGTGTTGTATTTTGTTGGTTTATATATTCTCAAGGCTTCAGAATATATAAGCTCGCACCATTCATTTCCATCTTCATCATCCATTAGCTCTCATTTAATTATTTAAAATAGATCACGAGGTAGGTTTATAACATGGTGGCTATAATTAAACTGCTTTTAATCTGAATATTAGAATTATAAATTTTTAGAAAATAAAAAAGCCCATCTTCCGATGAGCCTTTTTGGAAAATATATCGTGAAGAACTAAGCTGCAAATTCTTGCAGTACAAATCGTTTTACACTTTCATCAAAGTCAGGTTTTGAAAGAGCAAGCTTGCCATTTTTCATAGTTTTATAACAATAACTCGCTGCTACTCCCATACCAACCAAAGTCAACAACTTCATTGCTCACCTCTTTACTGGGAAGATTTGAATATAAAGTTATCATTCAAATTTGTAGTTTTCCAACTCAGTTTCGATTGTTTTCTGTACTACATGTTAATGAATGTATGAATAATAAATGAAAACCTGCCGCATGATGCGTTTGCTTAAAGTCCTTCAACTAGTGGTTAATTTGCGTATCTATCCAGTTAAGGAAATTTTCCTTATTACTGAATTCTGGCATAGACCCTAAATTTATAGTCTCTTTAGCCCCAAATTTTCCAGCGACAGTATTCGGTGCTTGAACTCTGAAATCCAGAGGATCACTTTCATGTAGAGTTCTAAAATATTCTACCGCTTTATCAAATTCACTTTTATCCTTAAAACCTGGTCGTTCCTTTAAAAAGTCATAAACTTGTTCTAGAGCTGGTAGATAATTATTTTTAGGCATTCTGTTTTCTCTAAAATAATGAGTTTTATGATGAAGACCTATTTTGAATGAATAATGATAAGAATATTCCCTTATTTCTTAGAGTTTATGTAAATTATAATGATTTGAGAGTTAAATCTAAATTCTGGAGTAAGCTGATAAAAAATGAGCGTAAACATACACTCATTTTTACTACATTTTCTGATGCATGCTTAACTGACCTGCATTGCTTTAAAATAAGGTCTATTTTATTGAACAAAGTGCAAATGTCGGCTGCTCTATCAGTAAAGATCAGATGCACTTTAAATGCGCCAGTTTAAGGTTCAAGCCTAATTAACGTTATGAATATCAAGTTCATCATTGGTGGTCAATACAACAGAAGCCAAAATTGGAATGCCCAAAATGAAAGGTACAGCGAAAATCCATAGAACTACGGTTACATCCGATTTAAAGAAAAATTGAATGGCTAATGCAGTCAAAATAAGTACAGAAAATAGAATCGCAGCAAAACGGATGATAAATTTAGTCGACATGCGAAGATGCTCTTATGCGTGAAATCGTATTTTCAATATACACCTATTTTTATTATGGGTTTATTGATTTTCAGTCTGTTATTGCATATTTTAATTGATTTTCTATATGTGATAGCTGAATTATACGATGATCAGTTTTCTTCACCCTGAAGTCTCATCCTAAATTCTTTCTCTACTCGTAACTCTATTGTCATATATGTATAGAGATTGAATTTAGAGATCAATGCTTCTGCTGACTATGACATCAATCTACTTTATAGCTAATAAAATCTTTGTCCTGTCTCCCAATAAAAGAGCCCTAAAATTTTAGGGCTTTTTTATTGCTTAAATTAGAAGCGCCAATTATAGAACAAGTCAATCGCACGTTCTAAAGACTGACTCGCTTCCAGATACAAGCGCTGATTTACCTGATAGCGTAAAGTGAGCTTATTCACCGGTGTGAATACCCCGACCCCATAGCGCAGATATAAATCAGGCGTAATATAACCAGTCACAGAAACCTGGGTATCATCTCCTGTACCTTGAGCATCCAGAGCTAGACCAGTTAAGCCAAAACTGCGCCCGATCTGGTTGGTCAGTGCGCGGGTGCTACCCAAGCCCAGACTAATCCCCGCAGCAGCGATCGTATTATTCACATCGGATCTAAATCCTTCAGCCTGGCTTAAACCAGATACACCCTCATTAACACGACCGGTAATCAAGGCATTCAAGGCTTCCTGTTCTGACAAGCCCGCATCATTATAAATCTGAATACTTGGACTCGATGCCGTCCCTGTTACCCGTACCCCGACCGTACTACCCTGAACCGATTTATTGGCATCAATGTCCAGTGTCGGATTGGTAAGTTCACCATTAAAACGTGCGATAGCACGATTCAGGTCCAGACTTTGACCATAGGCTTCGATTTTCACCCGCTGTGATACCCCGATTGCACCATTGGCACGCATTGCGGTTTCCAGCCCCCGCTGTGACAGATTGACTCGACCCAAGAGTGGAATACGACTGTCAAAGCCCTGAAAGATCACCTGATTCCCTAAAGAAACAGCTACATCTGCCCGGATATCCCAAGGACGTGCAGACTTCAAGATCGCCAGCTGATCATCACCTTCACGCACGACACGTACATCTGAAGATAAACCAACTACAGGTTCTGAGGCTTCTGGCATTGAAATCAATGCCCGCGGTACATCGACTGTGCCACTCAGACTCAGTTTTTTATTAAATGGATACATGTCCAGGGTCAAATCAGGTGTCACCACAGCAGTAATTAATGGGGCCTGACGAATCAACAGATTGTCACCTTGCAGTTTTAACTGCACCCGCGGATCACCTTTCCAGTCCACAGAACCGGTTAATTTGCCCACACCACGGCCACTGTTAAATGCGCCATTGATGCTGGCAGAATTCTGACGTATGGATGAATAGAGCTGTACATTAGTCAGATTCACCGGTAGGGAGATCATGCTGATTGAAGCATCTTTGACCCGAACCTCACCCTCAAGTAAAGGATCCGTTAAAGTTCCGCTAATTTTTCCGGCATAAGATAAAATCCCGTCCAGATTACGGATGTCCTGAATAAATGGCTTAAAGACCTTGAGCTGTACCTGGTTAAAGGCAATTTCGCCACGCATCGGTTTACTGTCACGATATGGATCAATGATGACATTGGCATAGCCGGTTCCGATATCTGGTGTTTTGACATCCAGACGAAGCTGCAAGCCATCTGCCACACTTTTTGCGACCAACCCGACTTCATCATATTTGAGTGTAGAACCCAAATAATCTGGATCTTCAGAAGATAAGCCCACCACACCATTACGCGTCACCAGACGTGCGTCGATTTTAGGTTTGGCGCCTTGTGCCCAAGCAGCCTTGGCATAACCATTGACTTTACCCGTCAACGCCAATCCATCAGGCAGGAATGCACTGAAATCTTCCAGATCAAGGTTTTGGGTAATAAAAGAGGCACTGCCACGGGTTTTGTTGACCCTAATCGGCTGATCAAAACACAACTGGCTTTGCTGACTCATCCAGCAATGAGCACCAACAAACAGATCCGATTGAGCAGTGTTATAAATCACTGCTGCATTTTGACGTTGCACCAGACGGGCACGTAAAGAGTCGAAATCACCTTTTTGAATCTGACCCAGCCAGTTATTTTGGGCATTAAAGCCACCGGCGAGCTGCACAAAGAATTTTGACAGGCGGTTTTCTGCCTGCACTTTGAGAATGTGCGCAGCACGGGTACCGGCCAATAATATCTCACCGCGTACAATCTCGCGTGAACCACTACGCAGGCGATCCATCGTTGCAGTCAATAAAGTTGGTGTGCTTTGCGATGTTGGCAACTGTCCACGAACACGAACTTTCTGCACGCTAAACAGGTTTTTAAAGGCAAAATTGTCGATAGACAGGTTGGCTGAAGCCTGCAATCGTGGCTGTGCCTGCATATTGATATAGCCCTGCGCACGACCTCTTAAGCCTGGATACAATTCAAACAGAGCCGGCGCATTCACTTTCAGTTGGAGATTTTGTGCATTACCGGTCGCCTGAATCTGGTTACTGGCATATGACAGAAAGAGGTTATTGGCTTCAAACTGCTGTGGTACGAAACCACGCTGGTTTGAATTAATGATGACCGATAAATTACCCGTGCCACGTACCGGTTTGTTATTCAGCATACCGGCCAGATTTAAGCGTTGAATCTGAATGCGTTTTAAGGCATCTGACCACACCCCTTGGGTTTGCACATTGCCTGACAATTCGCCTTTCAGTTTGGCATTAAAATATTGCGGCTTAAAGCGGATTAAGGATGCGTTGATATCCCAGCCAATGCCATTCGCCAGATTGACCAGACCGCTGGCATTAATCTTGCCAGCCACACCATCATGTCGGAATTCATTTATCTTCAACATTTCCGGGGTGCCTGAAACGCGCAGTTTCAGCATACCCTGACTGGCTTTAAGCTGGCTAGAATTTAAAGCACCATCATAATTGACCGCGTAACCTTTAAATCCGCCACCCGCTTTTTCATTATGGAATAACAAGGCAATGGTGCTGTTTCCGGTCAAACGTACGGTTTCATTTTGCTCCGCCAGTCGTCCGGTCAGGTCAACACTATTCAGTTTAATAATCTGCTGATTCGGTTGCGCATAACCATTGGCTTTAACTTGGCCATTCAAACGATCTACCGGTGAAGCTGCGGCAATACTTTGAGTATTCAAATTTTTGGCATTTAATACTGCAGTCCATTTTAACTGACGTTTTTCCTGTGGTAGTTCAATCCGTGCATTGCCGCTTAAGCTGCCTGCCTGTGCATTGGCACTGTAATTAAAACTTGGGACATTCAAGATATTCTTGTTCAGATTGAGCTTAGCCTGATACATGCCAGCAGGCAGAAGGCCTTCTTCATGCTGCTCGACTTTAGTTGCCACATGAATATTCTGCTGACCTTCGACCAATGCCAGTTTAACATCGCCAGACTGACTGCTGAGCCAGCCCACATAAGGTACGGCGCGATCAATATTTTTCCAAGCAACATCTAACAGCATCGGTTGTACTTTATTGCCTTTGGCTGGGTTTTGATCCAGCTTCAGATTCCAGCTTTCATAACGGTCGAAATCAACTAATCCGGTAAGGTGCAGGCCATTTTCCAGGTTACCCGCAGAAGCAATATTCGCATCCAGACTTGGCGGCAAGAAATCTTGTACGACTTGCGGAATACGCTCATGTTTAGGATCAATCCCATTTAAGCGTCCAGCCAGATCCCAGCTGACCCGGTCTTTCCAGCCTACTGTCCCGGCAAGGCTAACTGCACCTTTCATCAACTGACCATTCAGATCGGTAATATTCAGCTGATTGACCAGATCGGTATACATCACTGCACTATACTGACCTTGCGGAATATTTTCCCCAATCAGGTCAGTCTGGACGTTCAGGTCCAGACGCTTGATATCGCCATTAAACTCGGCAATGCCGTCTTTGGTAAACAGTTTCTGTTCGGCCAGAATAGGCCAGTGATAATCCTTGAACTTCAACTCGCCGCGCATCGGTACCTGAGGACGCATCGGATGCACGATAACCCAACCGGTTAATAAATCAGGCGTATTGGTCGCTACGCCCGCCTGAATCGTGTCCAGCGTTCCGCGTGCCCGCACCTGAATATCATGAATATTCAGGCTGTCTCTTAAGGAAGGTAGATTAACGATGCCTGTGGCATCTAGAGGATATTTGCCTTCAAACTGCATTTTACCCGTGGCTTCACGTACAGACAAATAGCCCATGTCCATACGGGAATCTTCAAAATTTAATTCGGTACCAGACCAGAGTGCCTCATTTAATTCGATATTATAAAAATCAACTGCATTGGTCTGGGTTTTAATCACCAGATGATCCAATAGCAAATGATCAACGCGCAAGATAAAAGGCAAACGGATAGCATTAAACTTGAATGGTTCGCCTGTTGATGGTTGCTTGTTAATAATTTGCAGATTGAGGACATCGGCTTCAGTCAGATGAATTTCTTTTTTGACAATCGCGCGCCAGCCCAGCTTAACATCAGCACGATCAATTTTGACATCGACTGGTTTCAGGCTGACCAGCACATTTTTAAGAATAATCCCGCGCCATAAATTACCGCCCTCATATTCATATTGAATAATTTGCTGACGTTCCAGCACCTGATCCAGCAGAAATTTACTGCCCTGATTGGTCGAAAACAGTAGAGCCAACACAGACAGCAGAAAAATCAGCGAAAAAAGCACCGACAATAGGATGCTTCTGAATATACGGCGCTTTTTCGGCACAACGCTATCTTGTGGTTCTTGTTCTGGCTGTGGTTGGTTCTCGACCATGATCTACCCAAATAACTATTTTTTAAAATGATGTTTTATAACTGTGATCCAATAAAGAAATGTAAACGAATCGGATAATTGTCATCAGACAGTCCAGTCGCAACATCTATACGTATTGGCCCAATCGGTGAAGCCCAACGCACACCCACACCCGCGCCATATTCGGTCGGATTACTGAATTCTTTATTATAGGCATTTCCGGCATCTGCAAAGACCGCAGCACGCCAGCCTTCCTTAAACTGATAATTATATTCTAATGAAGCCACGCCCAAGGCCTGACCACCTACTTTAAAACCGTCAATTTCCGGAGAAAGGCTCTTATAATCAAAACCGCGGATACTCTGATCACCCCCGGTAAAATATCTCAGGTTATACGGCACTTTGGCAAAATCTTCAGTAAAGATATAGCCTGCATCGGCACGACCCACAAACTGATGGTCTGCATTTTCACCCAATGAATAGATAAACCGCCAACCTGCATTCACAATGGCCATATCGGCATCAGAGAGTAAAGCCTCACTGCCCAGTTCAATCTTATAGGTCTGCTTAAAACCTTTTGTCGGATTGACCCGACGATCACTCTCGGTACGTGAAACTTCATAACCCACCAGTAGCGATTGCTGTTCATCTTCGGTATTAAAGCGAAACGCTTCTGGAATCTGGTTAAAATCAACAGAACCATCCTGTGTTAAGCGATCCAGACGATAACGGGCGCCAAAAGTACGTTGCCAGTTACCCAGTGGATTTTTAATAATCCGGTCTGCACCTAAGACTGCCGATTCAATCAACAGGCCTTCACCCTGTGCGACGCCTTCACGCTCTTCACGCTCATAACCACCCACAATACTGACATAATCATTCAGCGGATGGTGATAGGGAATATTATAACGTCCATCAATCGACTGACGGATGCCAGATAACTCCATGTTGGCATCAAACGAATGTCCGCGCTTGTTCACAATGGCACGACGATATTGACCACGTAAGCGGATATCGGTATCTGTGCCATAACCCAAACCCACTTCAGCACTATTTAAACGGTCTGCATTTAAAGTCACAATCACTGGAATCTTTTTCTCTTCCCGTGCCTGTACTTTTAAACGATCCTGTTCATTCTCTTTGGTTTGCTGCTCAACCCGCAAAGTTCTTAAATTTGCACTTTCCTGATCGCGGCTACCGGCAAACTGGTCTTCATCTACGACATTCTGGGTTACCTCCTGAGAAGAGGATACTGAGCGAGCTGGTTGCATCGTAGCAGCCTGATCTTCAGTCCGTTTCTGTTCTTCAATCAGGCTTTGAATATCGGGTGCCAGTTCCAGCTCTTTATCGAGCGGATCGGGGCGAATCGCATCCACCAGGGTATAGTTGAAATAGCGTGAGTTGGTCAGGTTATTGGCCAGGCTATTCACCCGCCAGAAGGTATAATCTGCACCATCTGTCCAGGTGACTAGACTTTCCAGTACGTCTCGGTCCAGCGGAAATTCCTTTTCAGGATCGCTCATTCTGAACTCGACATTGCCTAATTTATAACGTTCACCCGTTTCAAAACGCAGGTTCACATCGGCAGTATTTTGTGGCTGGGCAATCTTCACATCATGCAGACGCCAGAATGAATCAAAATAACCGTTGTTATTGGCTGCTGTGGTAATGCGTGTCTTGGTTTTTTCATAATTGCCATGGTTGAAAATATCGCCTTCTTCCTGTTCAGGCAAAAGACTGATGACCTGGAATTGTGGCTGTTCGGCGCCCTCTCCAGTAAATTCAATATTTTGACTGCTAATCAGGACAGGTTCATTCGGGGTCACAAAAACCCGAACCCGACTGTCAGAGATTTTTTCAAACCTGAACTGGGCATTATAATAGCCCACCGCCTGCGCTGCCTGTCTGGACAGGGTGCGTAATTGCGGCAACGCTGAATTAAAGTCACCAAAAGACTCCTGAGTAAAACTGGATAATTTGGCTTTAACATTATTTCTTAAGTTCAAATGGCCTTCAGGTACATCTTTACGATTCAGCATACCGTTGCTTTGCGCAACACCTTGCCCATTCATGATCACCACATCGGCACTAATTCGAGGAACTCTTGCGGTCATGATCTGACGTGGAGGACGGATTTTATAAAATAGTCGTTTAAACAGATTCGGACGTTTATCATCCTCAGCGACAAGCTGACCTGGCACTTCTGGCAAGGTCAATCCGGCTTCATTATTTTGTACAATAATCTTGCTGTCTGCCTGAATCGATTGCATCAACTGATCGACATTCACCGGTGCCTGATTAATTTCCAGCAGTTCCTGCTGGCTAATATCTGCCACCACTGTTTCAGTGGTCTGGTTATTGCGATAATTTTGTGCTTCCTGTTTGGCTTGCTCAGCTATCTGGTAAATTTCATTGGCCATGTTCTGATCAATAGTCTGTACTGGCAGATCTTCCAGATCATCAAACTCGATCGGCGTAAATTCACCCAGACCAGATCCTGCATTTTGCTGTTGTTCCAGCATCAACATGCTGTCCACTGGAACTTCAGGCTCCAAGGCTTCTTCGATTTTTTCTTCCGCTTCCGTTTCGGACGTGGCCACTCCCTGACGAATCGCTTCTTTGGATAGCTCGTCCACCATTTCTGCCTGAGAAATGGCCACAGGTGTTTCGGGCTGTTCGGTTTGTGCCATGCTCTGATGGGATAACATCATAAAAAAGATGCTCATACACAGCTGCATACCACTATGCTGTGGTATGAGAGGCCCCATACTGCGATTTAGCATCGTTTTTTTAAAATTTTTCTTTGCAGGCATAGCAAACTCTAAACGAATACATTCTTTAATTGATTATTTGACCGAAAAATATAAGCTAAGGAGCTTAATTAATTGGTTTTTACCTTTACATGGCTGAAAGTATCTTACATGATTTTTCTCAATGTTTACGCATAACTGACATTTCTTAATAAAACTTAATGTAGCACGGCCTATATGAACAAAAATGAACATTTGTTAGCTTCTCGGCGCTTTTTACCGATGTTTCTGACGCAGTTTTTTGGTGCATTAAACGATAATGTATTTAAACAGGCGTTACTGCTGGTCATTACTTATGGCTGGATTCAACAGCAATCGGCCAGCATCAGCACTTTAAATAATCTGGCGGCTTTACTGTTTATCTTGCCCTATTTTATTTTTTCAGCCACGGCCGGTCAGATTGCCGACAAATACGAACGTTCACAGCTGATTCGCTATCTCAAGCTTCTGGAAATTGCCATTATGTTGCTGGGAACTGTCGGTTTCCTCATGGGCAATTTATGGATTCTGTTATTTGCCCTGTTCCTGATGGGCACCCATTCCACTTTCTTTGGCCCGATCAAATATGCGATTTTACCTGAAGTCCTGAAACCGAATGAACTGATGTCCGGCAATGCCCTGTTTCAGTCCGGAACTTCTCTGGCAATCCTATTCGGTATGATTCTGGGCGGTGCAGTCATTGCAGCTTCCGCCGGCAACCTGATCTGGATCAGTTTAACCGTCATCAGCATCGCCTTGATTGGTTATATATCCAGTCGCTATATCCTGAAACAAAGTATTCCCGCGCCTGAGCTGCAAGTTGACTGGAATTTCTTCCGCACCAGCTTGCAGACCTTGAAATATGCCAAAAGCTTACCTCTGATTTTTACCATTTTACTGGGCAACTCATGGTACTGGTTTTATGGTGCAACCTATCTGACCCAGATTCCTCAGCTGACATTACAAAATCTGCATGCATCTGAAAATGTCGCCAGTCTGCTCTTAACCTTTTTTTCTGTCGGAATTGGTCTGGGTTCATACTTATGCCGTAAAATTGGTGGCAGCCAGGTCAATATCAAGATGGTGCCTTTTGGCGCGATCGGTCTGGTGATCTTTGCCCTGTATCTGGCCGCGAGTCTGGCCTTTGTTCCGGAGCGTACAGGTGCATTAATCGGCTTGGCAGATGTCTTTCAGCAAGGCTGGAGCTATTATCATGTGATGCTGGCCGTCACCTTACTTGGAATTAGCGGCGGTTTTTATATTGTACCGCTGTATGCCATGATGCAGGCGCATTCTCCCCGCTCACATCGTGCGCGTGTGGTTGCAGCAAATAACATTCTGAATGCCGTTTTCATGGTATCTTCTGCTATATTCTCGATTATTATTTTAAGTGTTCTAGAGCTTGATCTTAAAATACTTTTTTGTATTACCGCAGTATTAAGCGGCCTGTTTACTCTCTGGCTACTTTACCGGCTGAAACCAATGATCAAAACTGCAAAAGCGCCCTTGGAGGATTAATTCATGCGTCAATATACAGGTCTCGATAAACTGATTCACTCTTTTGACCAGGCATTACGCAGTCTAGTCCCGGGCACGACCTCAGCACAACGTGAGAATCCGGCCCAACCGGTAGAAACGCAGTTAACGGTCAGTGATGCACGTCATGTGGCAGGTTTAATGCGGGTCAATCATAGTGGTGAAGTCTGTGCACAGGCGCTGTATCATGGTCAGGCCATGACGGCGAAACTCCCGAATGTGCGTCGCGAAATGGAACAGGCAGCGATTGAAGAACAGGATCACCTGGCTTGGTGTGAAGACCGCTTAAAAGAACTGGATAGCCATACCAGTCTGCTCAATCCGGTCTGGTACGGTCTTTCCTTCGGTATGGGTGCAATTGCCGGGATCGCAGGCGATAAATACAGTCTGGGTTTTGTGGCTGAAACAGAACGTCAAGTCAGCATGCATTTACAACATCATATTAGTCAGTTGCCACCGCAGGATGAACGTTCTCGTCGTATCTTGGAACAGATGAATGAAGATGAACTGCATCATCGGGATACAGCTTTAAACGCTGGCGGTGTAGATTTACCCGTTCCAGTCAAGATCGCCATGACCGGCATTTCCAAGTTGATGACCAAAACCAGTTATTTTATTTAAATAAGACGGTTTCAGTTTGAGCCCACTCATTTGTGGGCTTTTTAATATGTGTCAAATCTTGAGCGAGATAATAGTAACTCAAGGCATATAGCGATCTTATTACTTATAAGCTCTATAAAATAATAGAGAGTCCCCCACAGCATCCTTTAATCTTTTTTGCTCATTTCAGAAAGCAGGTCCAGCTGGATTTCCTGAATTTGCGCCAACCGTTCCCATTGATGCAGCAACAGATGATCTAATTTTTCATGCAAATGCTGAATTTCCAGTTCGGCTTTTAAGTTGATCTGATAATCATTTTGCGAACGTAAGCGGTCTTTTGCTTCCTGTCTGTTCTGGCTCATCATAATAATAGGTGCCTGAATCGCCGAGAGACAGGACAGAATTAAATTCAACAGAATAAATGGATAAGGATCGGCAGGTTGTGTCACCATCACCACAGTATTTATCGTAATCCACAGGCCCAAGAAGATTGCAAAACAAATCAAAAAGGTCCAGCTTCCACCAAAAGTTGCAATTTTATCGGCGAGCCTTTCTCCCAAGGTCCACTTTTGCTCTAAGGTCGTTTCCACATTTTTGGTGATCAGTTCATGCTGATGCATGCTATCAATCACTTCAAACTCAAGATCAGTCACTTCACCCTTTTCCGAACTTAATAATGAATGTACATACTGTATACGGTACTGGGTTAAATCTGCCTGGCAAATATAATCTTGCGGTGTCCAGCCTGGAATATCTTTGGCAATCTCTTCGGTAATGACTTGTCTGACTGTTCCCATCGGGGTGAGATTTTTCAGAAGAAAGTGCTTGCCGCATACCAAGCATTTATGGCTTTCATGTTTTTCTTTCATGATAATTCTCTTTTTAAACCAACTCACTCAGCTATTATTTTGTTCGATATGTTTGATTTGCTTTAGTCATTTTTACCATTCGTAAATCAATTATGTATCAAGTGCGTCTGATTTCTTGAAATTATGAATCTCACTTCGATTTTATCTTGGATTGATAAAATGCTCAGCCAAGCGCACGATGAGCTGATCATTCAAGATAATTTTCAGATCGATTCAATCCTACTATCTATACATGACTTAAATTTAATATAATCATGATGATAATAAAAAAGGGGCTTCATTGTGCGCCATTCATACCATCTTGAAAAACATTATATCGAACGCGCGGGCTGGCTTCGTGCAGCTGTACTGGGGGCAAATGACGGGATTATTTCGGTCACCAGTCTGGTGGTGGGTATTGCAGCCAGTGGAGCATCCACAGAAATTTTATTGGTGACCTGTGTTGCCGGATTGATTTCTGGAGCCGCATCAATGGCGGCCGGTGAATATATTTCGGTTAAATCCCAGCAAGACATTGAAACCAATGATCTACTCATGGAAGAGCGCGAACTGCAACGCCATCCCACGCATGAGTTAAATGAGCTCAAAACGATTTATATACAACGAGGTCTGGAACCCGCTTTGGCACAACAGGTCGCTGAACAGCTGACCGACCATAATGCCTTGGATGCCCATGCCCGGGATGAAATTGGTATTTCAGCGCATACCTCTGCCCAACCCTTTCTCGCTGCATTTTCTTCCGCCATGGCATTTACGGTAGGCTCATTATTTCCTTTAATTTCAATCATGATTTTACCGGAACACTATCTGGATAAAGGCGTCATGCTGATTGGCGTTTTAAGTTTGGGGATGATGGGTGCACTGGCGAGCTATGCGGGTGGAGTAAGTGTCTGGAGAGGTGCAGTTCGGGTCATGCTCTGGGGAATTATCGCCATGTTATTCAGTGCATGGATCGGATCATTATTTAATGTGTCTGTTGGCTAAATATATGTTTATTTTTTTAGTTAGACACAGAATAGGATTGAGCGGTTCTTCTATCAACATCACTGAAAAATGTTTTTCAAAAAACTAGCGGCTCTAACAAAACTTGAGTTTAATTAATATATATTCGGTTTTAATTTAGATGCTTAAAACTTAAGATTTATGCCTGAGAGGTATTGTTATGGAAACTACGATCATTCTTGCCATCTTGGCGATCATTATCGTATTACTGATCATTTTTTATAACAAGAAAAAGTGAAAGAGCGATGATTCATTTCTTGATACTTTGAGGATTTTTATTGATCTTAAAATAAATTCCAGAGCTTTAAATCAATCAAATATTAATTTCCCGTCGGAAAACCATGAAATCCCCATTGGATCACATAAAGAATCCCAAGGATTAAAATGACCGAAACCACAATTTCCAATATTTTCATTTTTAAATGAGTTCTAAACCTAAGCATCTCATCTTATCTGAATTTTTTTTTCATATAAAAACAAAAAACTGCATCATACAAAAGCCTGATCTTGTTTGATCAGGCTGGTTAACCATTCGTACTAGATAAATTGTATTAGCAGAAAATTAGGTGATTTGATTCAAATCAGCTGTTCAACTGTTGGAAAGCTATGTGATCCATGTTCAAACATGGCATCATGCCAAACATCAAACATGGGCACTTTCACATCCAGAGCCAAGGGCAATTTTTTTTCATTGAACTGCATATGTTGAAGATCTGATCCCCAGGCAATCAAATCAACATCCAAAGTAATCTGATGGGATGGACGTACTCGCCCTGATGCCTGTTCCAGCTGTTTGAGCAACTCAATCATCTCCTCACTGGACACCGAACTTCGCAATAAACACGCTGCATTCCAGTAATCTGCGCCGATGCCATCGCGGCAAGGAATCATATAAATGGGAGAAAACTGAACTTCTCCCCATTCAGAAATACGTTGCTGTGCAGCTTGAAAATGTTGCTGAGGATGACAATTACTCGCTAATGCTAGGGCGAAAATCGTTTCGGTGGCGTTCAAGACGTATCCCTACAGAATTGGCTTGCGCGATAATGGCAGGCTTACGGATCGTAATATTAATCGATTCAATTGCTGTAAAGGTAGTAAAAAGTGCATTCAGCACTAATTTTGCTGCATGTTCAATCAATTCAGGCTTGGCGTCTTGAATGACTTTACTGGAAATCTCACAAATTTCTGCATAATTCAACGTATCTGCAAGTGCATCTGAGTTTGATGCCTGTTCTAAATCGGTTTGAATGATCAAATCCAGCATTAAAGGCTGAATAATTTGACGCTCCCAGTTAAAGCAGCCAACGACTGTCTCAACTTTTAAACCTTCAATAATAATGGCGTCCATTGGATTGCTCGAGAATATGATATTTACAACTAATCTCCCTAAATCCCTCTTTTATAAAGAGGGACTTTTATCGCTTCTACTTTATCAAGCAATGAGAAACTCCTCCCTTTAGAAAGGGAGGTCGGGAGGGATTAAATTAATGCTTTAACAGCAGATTCGGATCCATGCTTTGCACCATTTGCAAACGCTGATCGGCATAGATATCGGTATACGGCGCAAGAATTCGCATGAAACGGTCGAAATACAGCATTTGCTTGAACAGCAAGGCAAAATCGCGCGGGAACCGGATGCCATGACGTTCACCCACAGCCACCATATCCATCATGATATCGTTCAGGTCAGCAGGGTTGGACGTTAACAATTCCTGCGGATCCGCCATCAATACACCGCTAAATAAACGTTCCAGATCAGCAGCCAAGACTTTGGTGTCAATCTGCACAGCAGTCATGCCCATTTTCAGCATGTTTTGCGCCATCAGCTCATAATTGGTATGTTGCAATGAATCCATAAATGTCATACAGGCAGTCCATACTTCAGGCTTGAGCTGACCGACAATACCGAAATCAATAAAACCGACACGGCCATCTTCAAGTAGCATCAGGTTGCCTGCATGCAGATCGGCATGGAAACTGTTACACATCATCAAGCTGCCAAACCAGGTATTCATCGCAGTGATAAGTACTTGAGATGGATCTTTGGATACTTTTTTGACCACTTCAAAATCTGTCAAAGGCACACCGTATAAACGCTGCATGGTGAGCACACGACGGGTTGAATATTGATGATAAACCTTAGGTGCAGTGGCTGCCTGATTGTTGGTGATATTCAGGTAATTAACAAAATCATCCAGATTCTGGGCTTCTTCGATAAAATCGACTTCACGCACCATACGGGTTTTGATTTCTTCGACAATGTCAGCCAGTGAAGCAAACTTAACTTTCGGGACTGCTTTTTCCAGCAACTTGGTTGCCCAATGCAGCACATTCAAGTCAGTGTACAAAATGGTTTCTACGCCCGGTTTTTGTACTTTAATCACGACATCTTCGCCAGACACCAGTTTGGCCGCATGCACCTGTGCAATAGATGCAGAGGCTAATGGCGTTTCATCAATCGATTCAAAGATTTCATCCAGGTTACGTCCTGCAAATTCAGAAGCCAACACTTGCTGGATATAGCTAAACGGCAAGCGTGGAGTCTGATCCAGACAGCCCTGAAATTCTTCAACGTATTCACGTGGAAACAGCGACGGCGTACTGGCAATAAACTGCCCCAGCTTGATATAGGTCGAACCCAAAGATTCGAAAGTTTCACGCATGAGCTTGGCATTGCTTGGCTTTTCAGTGGCATACTTAATGCCCGCCTTGGCCGCAACGACCGCTGTTTCTCCCATACGGGCAACTGAACGTATTCCATCTAACCAGATATTGTTTTTCATAATGTCTTAGGAAAAATTAATTACACGCAGTGTAGCAAAAAAAATTCACTTTGCAGGCTTATCTTGCCTGACAGATTGGGCAATCTGTATCTTTTTCGAAAGCGAGAATCCGCTGCTTAAAACTCAGTCCATCCCACAACAACAGCTTTTGTCGAAGTGGCATCTGGCCCAATCCCAGATATAACAAGGCATGATGTGCCTGCAAGCTGGCCATCACATTCGGGGTGGTCGCCAGTACACCGGAGTCTGCACAGCGCAGACTTTCATCGGCCTGATTTTCTGGCGGAAACAGGCAGGCATAACAGGCGGAATCCCCTTCGACCATAAACAGCTGGCCTTGCAAGCCAATCGCAGAGGCACTCAATAAGGGCACATTCAGCTCCACGCAAATGTGATTGACCAGATAGCGTGTGGCAAACTGATCACAGCCATCCAATACCAGATCCTGATGCTCGATCACACTTACTGCATTCTCAGCCGTTAAAGCCTGATTGATATATTCAACTTGTACATTCGGATTAATCTGGCCCAGTCTTTTGGCCAGAGTTTCTGCCTTATAAAATCCAATATCCTGCGGCATAAATGCCAGTTGTCGCTGTAAATTACTCATCTCGATAGTATCTGGATCGATCAGGGTGATTTTCCCTACACCTGCGCGCGCCAGAAGTTCTGCCAGTGCACAGCCAATTCCGCCACAACCAATAATACAGACATTAGAAAATTTCAGTCGCTCCTGCGCATCAATATCCCAGCCATCCAGAAGAATCTGACGGCTATACAGATGCAGTTCAGCATCGGTGAGTTCGAATTCTGGGGATATGGCATCCATGTTAAATGTAGACAACGTCTTTCCTTGTTTCGAAAATTTTTAACAATGATCGCAAAAATTAGCTTTACTGAATTTTTTAAGGACTGATAAATCTCTGGAATATCAATCTCACATTCAATTCACAGCACATCAATAAATGGTTCGGCCATCGTTGATGGCAACTAGCATATCAGCTAAACGCTCGGTATCAAGATGCAGCGGCTATGGCTTGGCAAGATTTTTTGAATCACCTCAATTCAATGGTTCCGGCAAACAGCTTTTTCTAACTTATAAAAGGTGTCAGACCTGAAGTTTTTAAAATCTTTGTTATTAAATTTCCCTGTAAATCGAGCTGTCTTGTTTAGCAATTCTGTAGTCTCTGCCTATATTTGAGTATGAAAATGTATGAGTTCAGTGAGACCTAAGGCATCTGTCTCTAAATATGATTAATCTGAAAATACCAAGCAATCTTTTCAGCTTTCATAAAATCGTATGGAGAACATACATGACCGAGCATAACAATACTCAACATGATAATCGTGAAAAATTATGGGAATTGATCAAGGATGTTCGTTACACCATGATCAGCCATTTAACCGACACACATGAAATACACTCCCAGCCGATGACCATGCTGAACTCCGAGCAGATGAATGAACGTCAAAACTTATATTTCATCCTGCGTAACACCAATGATCTGGTCAAAGCAGCAGAAACAGGCCGTGTTCAGATTGGTCTGTCTTTTGCAAAACCATCAGATGGTATTTACGTGTCGATTAGTGCACATGCCCAGATCAGTACTGACCGCATTCTGATTGAACAGTTGTGGAATCCGTGGGCTGAAAACTGGTTTGAAGGCAAAGATGATCCTACCGTACGGGTATTGATTGCTGAAGCAATCAGCGCAGAATATTGGAATGTGACAGACAACAAAGTCACCCAGCTTTTTAAAGCTTTAAAAGGCGGCGTAACTGGTGA
Organism: Acinetobacter sp. RRD8; assembly: GCF_031844225.1. GTDB lineage: Bacteria > Pseudomonadota > Gammaproteobacteria > Pseudomonadales > Moraxellaceae > Acinetobacter. The sequence goes on along the minus strand of NZ_JAUZUU010000010.1, from coordinate 63,623 downwards.
AGCGGGCGAACCGCATGCAGAACATCAAAAAGTGAATCTACAAAGTAATATCTGGTAATGAATGAGATTTAGCCTCTTGAAATTAAGAGGCTAATTTTTTGATATATTTAATTTTAAATATCAATGTAATTCCACTGTAATGACATAAAAAATTATAATTTTTGCTTGCCTTAATCTGCTCTCTTAAAAATATAAGCTTGGGAAAATCGACGCAATATCTAACTAAAATTTGAGTAGAAGATTTATTTCTTAAAAAACCAAAAGGCTGCCATGGCAGCCTTTTAGTATTCAATCAAAAGATGAATTTTGAAAAATTAGCTGACTCGCTTTATCTCTTGAAGTTTAGCAACTTCCTGCTGTTTGAGTAAATTGCGCTGAATCTTGCCACTCGATGTCTTCGGTAAAGATGTCACAAACTCAATCTCTTTCGGATAGGCATGTTTGGATAAACGTGAACGTACATAACTTTGCAATTTTAACATTAAATCTTCAGTGGCTGGATATGCTGATTTAAGTACTACAAAGGCTTTCACAATTTCAGTACGTTCTGGATCTGGCTTGCCGACGACTGCAGATTCAAGCACTTCTTCACATTCAAGCAAAGTACTTTCTACATCAAAAGGTCCAACCCGATATCCTGAGGTTGTAATGACATCATCTGCACGTCCAATAAAATCAATACCGCCATATTCATTCAGCTTCACGGTATCACCAGTGAGATAATACTGCCCGACAAATGACTTGCGGTTGTGGCCTGCATAGCCTTCAAACCACATCAACGGTGAAGCTGCACAGTCAATTGCCAAGGTTCCAATCCCGCCTTTTTCTACTTCCTGATGTTCTTTGTCCAATACAGCAAAACGATGCCCAGGAATAGCAAAACCGGCTGAACCAACTTTTTTATAATGCTCCAAGCCATGATGATTGGCGATCACCATACCCAGTTCAGTCTGTCCATATTGATCGTAAATATTCACACTTAAATCATGATTGAACCACTGAATCACTTCAGGCGTGAGCGGCTCACCTGCACTGCTTACCACGCGTAAATGCGAACTGATGCCTGCATCAAATTTTTCTTTAAAACCAAAGAACATGCGAAATGCGGTTGGCGAACCGGTCAGGTTACTAACCTGATATTTTTGAATGATTTGTACGGCATTATCGACACTAAAACCACGTTCATCCATGATGATGCTGTGCCCTAAACTGAGCGGCCCTGCAATGCCATAATACAGTCCATACGCCCAGCCCGGGTCTGCCAGATTCCAGAAGGAATCTTCATCTCGCAGATCTACCGCGTGCAGCATATAGCCTTTAAAGGCCAACAAGGCTTTTAAAGGCACAGGAACCGATTTTGCCAAGCCTGTCGTACCTGAAGTAAACATCATCAGGAAAATATCATTAAACTGGCAATTTACCGGTTCAAACTCTTCCGGTTGCTGCTGTAAGGCTGTCCAGAAATCAGCATCTTGATAATCATCTGCCGCTGTTTGATGCACAGTCAGAATATTAGGGACATTGAGATCATGAAGTTTCAGTCGCTGCTCTTCATCAGTAACAATCAACTGGGTGCCAGCGGTACTGATGCGATGTTCAATGGCTTTGCTTTCAAAGGCAGTAAATAAAGGTTGGTATATGGCACCGATCCGCCAGGTGGCCAGTATGGTAATTAAGAGTGCTGGCGTTCTTGGCAGCAATCCGGCAATACAGTCACCTGCCTTTAAACCCAGAGAATGCATATAATTGGCCAGCTGTCCTGAAGCCACGGCCAGCTGTTCAAAGGTCCACTGCTCTGCGTCTCCATTTTTACCTTCCCAAATCAGTGCAGTTCGGTTTTGACCCAGGTAGCGACCACAGCATTCGGTATAAGCATTAATACTATCTGCGTTTCCAACCAGATGTTCCTGAACCATATTTTCAAAATTAAAATCAGCATATGCCTGTTCTAATGTCTTCATGACGACAACCTCTTTCCTATTGTATTTTTCAGGCGACCTTGCCTGAGTTTGTCCATTTGTATTTGTTGTTCCTGCTGATTCCATCAGCATACTTTTTTAAATCTGCATTCATGCCCTAGGACTAGAACATGAATAAGGCTTATTTTTCGATTATTCGTACTGTATGTCTTTAGATCATCATGTTCAGTTAAATCCTGCAATTTCCATATCCATCAATAGTAAGTGCAGGATTTAAACATCAATCAAAGTCTGTTTTTTTAAATTAAAAAATCAGCGTTGACATACTTCACGTGCAATCACCAGTCGTTGAATATCTGATGCACCTTCATAAATCTGGCTCACTCGTACATCACGATAAATTCGCTCGACCGGAAAATCAGAGACATAACCGTAGCCACCATGAATCTGGATCGCATCCGAGCAGACTCTTTCTGCAATAGTCGATGCAAACAGTTTTGCCATCGATGCTTCTTTTAAACACGCCAAGCCTGCATCTTTTAATGTTGCAGCATGCAAAACGAGCTGACGTGCGGCTTCAATTTGTGTCGCCATATCTGCAAGCTTGAACGCCACAGCCTGATGTTGCACAATTTCTACACCAAAGGCTTTACGGTCATTGGCATATTCCACTGCAGCATCCAGTGCAGCCCGCGCCATACCGACAGATTGTGCCGCAATGCCGATCCGACCCGATTCAAGGTTCGACAAGGCAATTTTATAACCTTCACCTTCCTGCCCCAACAAGTTGGCAGCAGGAATTCGGCATTTATCCAGAACGATGGTCGCGGTATCGGAACAATGTTGACCCATTTTCTCTTCTAGACGTGACACGATATAACCCGGTGCATCGGTCGGCACCAGAAAGCATGAAATACCTTTTTTCCCTGCCGATTTATCAGTCACAGCAAAGACTAGTGCAATCTGTGCGTGTTTACCTGTCGTGATAAACTGCTTGGTGCCATTTAACACCCATTCATCACCATCACGTTCGGCTTTACACTCCAGCGAACTGGCATCCGAACCGGCCTGAGGTTCTGTCAAGCAGAAACAGCCGAGCCATTCACCTGTTGCCAGCTTGGTTAAATACTGTTGTTTTTGTTCCTCTGTGCCATAACGCTGGGTAATGCCACAAGGTAAAGAATTCTGCACACTGACAATCGTCGATATTGCACCATCACCTGCGGCGATCTCCTCTAGTGCCAAGACCAGTGACACATAATCCAGACCTGCGCCGCCCCATTCTTCAGCCACTGTCATACCCAATGCGCCAAGCTCACCGAGTTCTTTAAGTTCTTGTGCAGGGAATTGTGCAGTTTTGTCGCGTAAGGCCGCTGTCGGTTTCAGTTTCTGCTGCGAGTAATTGCGCATCATGTCCTGAATCATTTTTTGTTCGTCATTTAAAATCATTGAACTTCCCTTTCTATATCTATTTATTTACTTCAAGCTTTTTACTATTGAGATCGTTGGCACGTCGGATAAGGCGGCATGGATGTCGCCTGCGAAACTGAGATACAGGGATGTATCTTCAGTTTCGCAAAGGATTTTTGTTTCTTTTGATCCTTCAAAAGAAAATGCATGCTTAAGCAAATTCATTTAAATTCAATGAGAAATTGGTAGCTGTGCAAATCATCATGTCCTATATAAATCGAAAACTTATTTAGGCTGCATACGGATTGCGCCATCCAAACGAATGACCTCACCATTCAAATAACTATTTTCAAAAATATGTCCCACCAGATGGGCAAATTCCTGTGGTTTTGCCAGACGTGGTGGAAACGGCACCATTTGCCCCAAAGCATCCTGGACATTTTGCGGCATGCCTTTCAGCATCGGAGTTTCCATAATGCCCGGCGCGATGGTCATGACACGGATCGCTTCACGGGCCAGTTCACGTGCCAGAGGTAAAGTCATTGCGACTACTGCACCTTTAGAAGCCGCATAGGCAGTCTGACCAATTTGACCATCATAAGCAGCGACCGAAGCCGTATTTACAATCACACCGCGCTCTTCTTCACCAGATTGCAGCTGATATTTTGCCATTAAGGCTGCTGCATGACGTAGCATATTAAATGTGCCATTCACGTTAATATTCAGCACTTTTTGAAACATTGCCAACTCATGGATACCGTTGCGCCCCAGCACTTTGGCAGAAGGTGCAATTCCGGCACAGTTAATCAAGCCATTCAGTTGACCATACCTATTTTCGACATGGGCAAAGAACGTTTCTACTGCCTGTTCATCGGTCACATCGAGCTGTACAAATTCAGACTGCTCACCGAGTTGCTGTTGTAATGCTGCGCCCTGTTCCTGATTCATATCGACCAGAATCACTTTGGCACCTTGCTCAACCAGATGCACAGCTGTAGCAGCACCCAAACCCGATGCTCCGCCTGTTACTACAATAACTTTTCCCTGAATTTTCATTTTTATTCCCTAACTTTTTTCTATTTTAGATACGACTTAATATGCAGAGTAAACAGAGTTTTTATTCTGTACAATTTCCAAATATTGCATCTTGCCTGAGGTATTTGGACAATGAAAATAAGGATGCCACATTGAACATGCATAAGCCTGTACTGGAATATAGCAAAGGCACGATTTCAATTGATCTGGTCAAGGAAGCCTTGCTGGATGCCAAACGGCTGCAATTTGACATTGCTGCCATTTTGAAAAAAGCCAATATTCCAGCGGAAGTCCTAAATGCGCCCAAGGCACGCGTATCGGTCAGCCAGTTTGCCCAGTTATGGACCGTGCTTGCAGACAGCATGAATGATGAATTTTTTGGCATGGACAGTCATGCCATGCGCCGTGGCAGCTTTAAATTGCTATCAAAAATGGTCATGCAAGCCGACACCTTAGAAAAAGCACTACAACACATTTTGCAATTCCTTAATCTGGTTTTGGACGACCTGCAAAGCACGCTGATGGTTGAAGAAAACTATGCCTATATCGTGATTTATGACCTAAAACCAACCAAACGCATGTTTAGCTATGCGACTTATCTGATGCTGATTCATACCTTGATCTGCTGGTTAAGCGGACAACGGATTTTGCTCAATCAAATCCAATTGAAATGCCCGGCACCACCCGATGATTTTGATTATAAAGTCCGTTTTTGTGAACAGATTGAATATCAGGCCAGTGAAAACTATGTGCAGTTTGATGCCAGCTATCTGCAACTGCCAATTAAGCAGGATGCGCAGTCCTGGTATCAGTTTATCCAGCAAACACCACACAATTTATTGGTGCGTTTTAAAAATCCTTATGCACTCAGTACCCAGATTCGCAGACAACTACTGCAAGTTGCACCTTCAGAATGGCTAGAGCTAAATGAACTTGCCTTAAAAATGAATATGTCTGAAGCTACCATGCAACGGCGTTTAAAAAGCGAAGGTGTCAGTTACCAGCAATTAAAAAACGAGATACGTCGCGATACCGCAATCGAGTTATTGACCCGGACTGAACAAAGTTTGCAAGAAATCAGTGATCAGCTCAACTTTCAGGAACCGAGTGCCTTTCATCGTGCATTTAAGAAATGGACAGGAGTCAGTCCAGGCGCCTATCGGCAAAATAGCATTCGATAATTTATATAAACTTAGACTCTAAAAATCTTAATTCAACATGCTTACAATCTAAACCACTAGTTTTATTAGAGTTATATATTTCAAGTCCTAAAACATATATTAGCAGGACTACACAGTCATCCAGAAAGCTTTGCAATCCGCCCAAGAATAGATTATTTTTCACTCAATTTATAGCACTTTGCTATTGGCTATACTCCCAAATTCTCTCCTAAGTTGAAGGTATTTTCATGTTAAAGATGACTGATGTCCTTGAACAGAATCTTGTTCAAAACTTCACCAATGCTTTACTTCATTCAGCTGATCAAATCTCTGAACAACTTAATCAAGGTATTTTAAATGCCTCTGACTCAGCACTTAAAGATGTTGTCGTTCAGTTCTTTAACCGTGTTGATGCAACTGAAACTGCGGCAGCCCTAGAGATTCCGGCAGATCGTATTGTCGCCCTGCAACAAGGTATTGCGCTTAAAGATGAACAATATCTGGCAGATACCGTGAAAGTTGTAGCACTTTGTCTGGCAATGGAAACAGGTAGCCTGGATCAGGTCGAAGTCTATGATGGTCTGCAAGACTATCCGGTTTAAATTGAGCCAACTCCAAAAAGCGATGCAGATGCATCGCTTTTTTGTTTTTAGTTATACTGCGTTGGCGTCATGTCATTCAAAATACTTAAGGTTTCAGATGCAGTCAGGAATTTATAAAGAAAAAATCCAATAAAAAAGCGACCACATCGGTCGCTTTTTTATAAAGATAGATGACAGATTAATGTGGCCATTGACCCAAAGTTACGCGATCATTCCCGCCATAATCTTTAACCGTGCGGACTTGCTTATAACCCGCCTGTTTAAATAGATGTTGTACGGCGTCTGCCTGATTATAACCATGCTCAAGCACCACCCAACCTTTCACGGTCAAATGCTTCTTGGCTTGCAGAATAATCATTTCAATATCGGCCAGCCCCTTTTTATCTGCCGCCAGCGCACGTTCCGGTTCAGTCGCCAGATTCTGCATATGCACATCATCAGGGTCGATATAGGGTGGATTCGATACAATGGCATCAAAGAATTGACGGCCAAATGGTTTCAACCATGAACCTAGAACGAATTCTACATTCTCAATATCATGTTGTTCCGCATTATATTTCGCCACCTCAAGCGTAGGCTCGTAGATATCGGAAGCCGTTACTGTCCAGTTAGAACGTTCAGATGCCAGTGATAAGGCAATTGCGCCAGTACCTGTACCCAAATCTACTACACGGGCATCTTCAGGCAGGTCTAACTTCAATACCGTCTCAACCAGTACTTCAGTATCCGGACGTGGCACCAAGGTATCTTTGGTCACTTTGAGGTCCAAAGTCCAGAATGGCTGTGAACCAGTGACATAAGCCAAAGGCTCGCCAGCAGCAATACGCGCCAACCCGTCTTTATACACCTGTTCCTGTTCAGGCGTTAATTCCTGATCCTTTTTCATCAGTAGATCAAATGAATCAATCTTGGTGATGTGTTCCAGTAACCAGGCATTTTCCTGACGTTCGTAACTTTCAGCTTCGCCGCGTAAAGCCAGCGCTTGTAAAATATTCATTATCCACCATTCTGCTGTGCAAGCATGGCCAACTGATCCGCCTGATATTCGCGGTGCAGACTATCCAGCAATTCGGTCAAATCACCTTCCATCACGGCATCCAGCTTGTATAAAGTCAGGTTAATGCGGTGATCGGTCATACGACCTTGCGGATAGTTATAGGTACGGATACGTTCCGAACGATCACCCGATCCCACCAGGTCACGACGCATTTCCGAGGTTGCTGCATCTGCTGCTGCACGTTTGGCATTTTCCAAACGTGATACCAGCAGTGCCATCGCTTTGGCCTTGTTCTTATGCTGTGAACGCTCTTCCTGACATTCCACCACTGTGCCAGTTGGAATGTGGGTAATACGTACTGCAGAATCGGTTTTGTTAACGTGCTGACCGCCTGCACCTGAAGCACGATACGTATCAATCCGCAAATCGGATGAATTGATTTCAACCGAGGTATCGACATCAATTTCAGGAAGAATCGCAACGGTACATGCTGAGGTATGCACACGGCCTTGTGATTCGGTCGCTGGTACACGCTGTACACGATGCGCACCACTTTCAAATTTTAGACGACCGTAAACCCCGTCACCATTAATCAGGCAGATGACTTCTTTATAGCCACCATGTTCGCCTTCATTTTCAGAGAGGATTTCAATACGCCAGCCTTGGTTTTCCGCATATTTACTATACATACGAAATAAATCGCCTGAGAAAATCGCAGCTTCATCGCCGCCGGTTCCGGCACGAATCTCAAGATAAGCCGAGTTGGCATCATTCGGATCTTTCGGAATCATCAAGATGTTCAAGTCTGCTTCAAGCGATTCAATTAAAGCTTTATTCTCTTTAATTTCTTCCTGCGCCATTTCCTTAAAGTCCGGATCTGACAGCATGGCCTGAGCTGTTTCAATGTCTTCTTCAGCCTGTCTGTACTTGGTCCAGACATTGGTGATTTCTGTTAAGTCATTATGCTCACGTGACAATTGACGGAAGCGCTTATTATCAGAAATGACTTCTACATCAGCCAGTAATGCGGTCAATTCTTCATGGCGGTCAGAGAGTTGGTCTAATCGTAAACGTAACGATTCTTTCATTTTCTAAAAAATCTCAAACATAGGCTGGGACTAAAAACCGATTTAGCACAGCGAAATCAAAAAATTGCGCCTAGTTTAACGACTCTGGCTTCTAATGAACATCATTATTGAGTAAGTCCGCGTTGCTATCATTCGTGCTCTACAGCATTTGTTAACAAATATGATTAAAAACAGTGGAATTGCCTTTTTTATAGTCGATCTTATTCTTATTTCTTGCCGATTTTACAATTCGCCAAATAAAGCAGGGAATTATGAAGAAACATCTTCATATTGTTTTGGGCATGATTTGTTACATTTTCCGCATCGAAATAATTACAGTCCTGTTGATGGACACGGAGTGATGACATGAAACTCAACGCACTTTTAATGAGTACAGTTTTAGCTGCTGGTTCAATGATGACCGTAAACGCACATGCCGACAGTACAGCGCGTGTTGCAGCAGCAAGTGCTTTAGGTAGTGTTGCAGGTACAGCATTAGGTAAAAACATGGGCGGTAACACCGGCGCAACCATTGGTGCTGCTTTAGGTGGTGCTGGCGGTGCAGCAGTTGCAAGCAGCAAGAAAAACCGTACTGAATCTGCCATTGGTGGTGCCCTAGGTGGCGGTGCCGGTTATACCGTAGGTAAAAATATGGGCGGTACTAACGGTGGTTATATCGGTTCAGCCTTAGGTGCTGCCGGTGGTGCGGCACTGGGTAACAAGATTGCCAAAGATAAAGCAGTGGAAAAACGCTCTAAACACTGGAAAAAACGTTACCGTTAATTTGCGTTCAGGCAGTTTAGACTAGACGCTACATTTAACATAAAAAGCACCTTTTGGTGCTTTTTTTATTGCTGCTTTACTACGTGAATTTTCAATTAATACATGGAATTATCCTGCCCACATCATGAATAAATTAAGGAGATAAAAATCACAATTCGCCAACATTGCCTCCATGCTGTTTGGCGCTTGCTAGATTAAATTTATCTCATCAACAAAATATAGCTAGATATATAGAAGGTGTCCTCATGAACTATAAATCTCTAATGATCGCTGTTGTAGCAACCTCAGCCATGGGTATGACAGCTGCCAATGCAGGCAATACAACCAATACAGCTTTAGCTTCTGCACTAGGTGGGGTTGTTGGTGCTGCAGTAGGTAATAAGATGGGCGGTACCACTGGTGCAACAATCGGTTCAGCGATTGGTGGCGGTGCGGGTGCCGCAGTAGCGGCAAATAAACGTGACCGTAATGGTGCGATTATCGGTGGTGCTTTAGGTGGCGGTGCAGGTTATGCAGTTGGCCGAAACATGGCAGGCACTAACGGTGGTTATATCGGTGCGGCACTGGGTTCAGCAGGTGGTTCAGCTTTAGGTAAAAAAGTTAGCGAAGACCGTCGTTATGATGACCGCAGCGAACGTCGCTATAACTCTTCTCGTAACTACCGTTATAACGATTATCGCTATAACAACCGTCGTCGTTAAGATTCTCTCCCCTTATTCTTTCCTCCTTTATAAGCATCTTCGGATGCTTATTTTTTTGCCTTTATTTTTTATCTTTATCTTTTGGTTTACACTTATATCGATTTTTTTCGATATACAAATACATTCTAAAGTCGTATGCTTTTAGAGATGTTTATTTAAGAGTAATACTATGCGTACGCTTAACGATACCCAGTTCTCTATACTCGAACTGGTTCCTGTTCGTGACGACAAGAGCATTCAATTCGCGCTGAACCATGCGCTGGAACTTGCCCAAACAGCAGAAAAATTGGGTTATCGCCGGATGTGGCTGGCAGAACATCATAATATGGATGGTATTGCCAGTTCAGCAACTGCAGTTCTCTTAGGCTATTTACTGGCGAATACCAAAACCTTAACTTTAGGCTCTGGCGGAATTATGTTGCCCAACCATGCACCGCTGGTCGTGGCTGAACAGTTCGGCACATTGGCGACGCTCTATCCGGACCGGATTGAACTGGGTCTGGGCCGCGCACCCGGTACAGATCAAATGACCATGCGTGCCCTGCGTCGTGGCCGTCAGGAAACCGAAGATCAATTTCCGCAGGATGTTCTGGAAATTCTGCAATATTTTAAAGATCCAATTCCAGGACAGCGTATTGTGGCAACGCCGGGTCAAAGCACGCATGTACCTGTATGGTTATTAGGATCCAGTCTGTTTAGTGCGCAATTGGCAGCAAAACTCGGCCTACCTTATTCCTTCGCTTCGCATTTTGCCCCGCGTATGCTGGGTCAGGCCATTCAATTATATCGTGAAAACTTTGAACCGTCTGAATATCTCGATCGTCCTTATGTATCGATGGGCGTACCGACCTGTGTCGCAGATACCGATGAAGAAGCACAATATCTGTCGACCAGTGCCTATCAGCGGGTTTTATCACTGATTCGTGGGCAAAGCCTAAAACTTAAAGCACCTATTGATTCGATGGAAGGTCTGTGGTCGCCGCCGGAAAAAATGTCAGTCGATAATTTCTTTGCCATGGCTCAGGTCGGTTCCAAAGAAACCGTTAAAGCCGGTCTGGCATCGCTTTTAGCCAAATATGACGTGGATGAGTTTATCTTTACTTGTGACATCTATGACACTGACAAACGTCTGCACAACTTTGAGCTGTTGATGCAAATTAAAAACGGTCTGTAAATGAAAGCTGCATCTACCTATTCTCAGCAATGGGTAGATGTTTTTTCACCTTTAAAGATAAATGACTAAAAGAAACATCCCAGTAAAATCATTTCTATCGACCTCCTCCATTAAACAGCCTCTTCTTTGAACGAACACTTCATTTCCTTCATCCATCTCAGCAAGTTAAAATTCATTCTTTTTGGATCGCCTGTAAACCCATTCAGCCTCAACAAAATCAGATTTTATATTTTGGTCAAATAGATGACTGTCTAAGTTAAATTTTTCACTTTACCCTGGCTTGAGTTTTTGTTTATATCTCATACAAAGAAAATTAATTATTAAATAAATTCAAGGAATTCTAATGTCTACCAAGCAGGATCCACACGCTGGTATTTTTGAAAATCGCCCCGAACATTTTCAGCAGTTTAATGGAATTAAAGTGCCCTCTTCCGAACTGTTAGAATTGGATTATGCAGATAAAGATATTGCGATTATTGGCACGGATCAGTTTACCGTGAGCCAGCTGGATAAAATCAGTCAATATGCCCGTTCGGTGAAAGTTTTCCAGATTAATCCCGCTTTTGTATTGCCTGGTTCCGACCGAATTCTGCAACGGATTATTAATCATCCACTAATTGGTAAAAATCGTCGCTTATTTAACAACCGCATTAAAAGTCTACTCTCTCTGCGGTTTTTAGAAAATCAGGTGCAGAATTTGTGGCTAAGACGCCAGTTAATGCCAAATCTTGCATCTTCCCGTAAAATTTATCTGAAATCAGATCATTATTATGCTGCCCTACAACGTGAAAATTGCCACCTGATTACCTGGCCGATTCTGAAAATTTCGGAAAATACAATTCATTGTATTAATGGTGAACAGCATCCGGTCGATATCATTATTCATACTTATTTAGCAGAAAAATAACTCACGCTGGCGAGTAAAAATGAAAAATTGGTAAGCTGATAATGAGATTTTTATTTACGTATCAAGAACCGACATGATGATTTATTCAACAAAATGAGCAAAGAAGACTCTTTTATATTTCAGAATATGATAGTTGGTATTTTCTTAGAATTATAAAATTCATACATTATTTCGATTAATCAATGCTTACTTGTAATTTTTAGCTATAAATCAAAGCCAAACCGCAGTTTGGCTCTGGCTGATTTCTTAACCGATTCGACGTTTTAAACCGGTCATTTGCAACACACGTGTTGAGATTTCTTCAATCGACATTTCAGACACATTCAGGTACTTGATGCCTTCCGAAATATAAATGCCTTCAATCGCACGTAACTCCATCTGACACTGACTAAAGCTGGCATAACGGCTATTGGCTTTACGCTCAGAACGAATGGCCACAAGGCGTTCCGCATCAATCATCAGGCCAAACAGCTTGTTTTTATGCGGTCGCAGCACGGCTGGCAGGCGGTTATCGTCCAAATCTTCTTCAGTCAGTGGATAGTTTGCTACGCGAATACCGAACTGCAAAGACAGATAAATAGAGGTCGGGGTTTTACCTGAACGCGATACACCAATCAGGATCAGGTCAGCTTTATCATAATGACGGGTACGTGCGCCGTCGTCGTTATCTAAAGCAAAATGAACAGCATCAATACGGGCCTTATAAGACTCAGAGTCGGTCACCGCATGGGTCTGCCCGACTAAAGTTGTAGGAATCGTGCCTAATTCATCAGCCAACTTACTAATAAGCCCTTCAAATACATCAAGATTTACTGCATTTGCGGTGTTAATAATGTCGCGCACATAGGGATCAACCAGGGTGTCAAATACCAGCGGTTTTTCACCGTCGATTTGAGCTCTTGCATTGATCTCTGCCACCACGTTTGTGGCCGCCTCTTCGGAACTAATGTAAGGAATAATATGAATGTCAAATTTCACATGCGGAAACTGCGCTAACAGCGAGTGTCCAAGGGTTTCAGCGGTGATGGCGGTACCATCTGAAATAAAGAAAACACTACGCTGAATTTGTTTACCTTCCGACATTAAAATTCTCCTCCAACATTTGTCTTAGTGCTATATAATCTTTATAGTAAACCGATCTTACATGACTGTCGCTTAGTAAAATCAAAAACCTAGATGATTTGCTATACTCTCATGCCGAGATAGTGATTAATACTGCAAAAGTGGAGTAACAACTTTGGAAGCGCGCGTAATTGGTCTGGAAAAATTAGGGAAGCACGACGTTGAGCTAGTCGGTGGGAAAAACTCATCACTAGGCGAAATGATCAGCCACTTATCAAATGCTGGTGTATCTGTGCCAGGTGGTTTCGCAACGACTGCCGATGCCTACCGTGAATTTCTCGAGCAAAGTGGCCTAAACGCTAAAATCAATGCAGAGCTTGCTGCACTCAATGTTGATGATGTAAATGCACTTGCTGAAACTGGCGCAAAAATTCGTCAATGGATTGTGGATACTCCACTTACGCCTGCATTAGAACAAGAAGTTCGTACAGCATTTGCAGAACTTTCTAACGGCAACCCTGACATCGCGGTTGCCGTTCGTTCTTCTGCAACTGCAGAAGATTTGCCGGATGCTTCTTTTGCCGGCCAGCAAGAAACTTTCTTGAACATTCGTGGTATCGATAACGTTCTGATCGCAATCAAAGAAGTGTTTGCATCTTTGTACAACGACCGCGCAATCTCATACCGTGTACACCAAAACTTTGCCCATGATGTAGTTGCCCTGTCTGCTGGTGTACAACGCATGGTTCGTTCAGAAACTGGCGCTGCAGGTGTGATGTTTACGCTAGATACTGAATCAGGCTTCCGTGATGCAGTATTCATTACTGCATCTTATGGTTTGGGTGAAATGGTTGTTCAAGGTGCCGTCAACCCTGATGAATTCTATATTTCTAAACCGCTTTTAAATGCAGGCCGACACGCGATCCTTCGTCGCAACCTGGGTTCTAAGCACCAGAAAATGATTTATGGTGAAGAAGCATCTGCAGGTAAATCTGTCGTTGTCGTGGATGTTGAAAAAGCTGAACGCCAACAGTTCGCTTTAAACGACCAGGAATTACAAGAACTTGCTAAACAAGCGCTGATCATTGAAAACCACTACGGTGCACCAATGGACATCGAGTGGGCAAAAGATGGCGATGATGGCAAGATTTACATCGTTCAGGCGCGTCCTGAAACTGTAAAAAGCCGTGAAAATGTCGGCACCATGGAACGCTACCTGTTGAAACAACGCGGTACTGTGATCTGTGAAGGCCGTTCAATCGGTCAACGCATTGGTTCTGGTAAAGTCCGCATTGTGACGTCTATTAAAGAAATGGACAAAGTACAAGACGGTGATGTTCTTGTATCTGATATGACTGACCCGGATTGGGAACCAGTCATGAAACGTGCAGCTGCGATTGTAACAAACCGTGGTGGTCGTACTTGTCACGCAGCAATTATTGCACGTGAGCTTGGTGTTCCTGCAATCGTGGGTTGTGGTAATGCAACTGAAGTTCTTGTAGACGGTCAGGAAGTGACTGTGTCTTGTGCTGAAGGTGATACTGGCTTTATCTATGAAGGCGCACTAGATTTTGAAATTCAAAAGAATTCAATTGAGTCTATGCCTGCTCTTCCATTTAAAGTCATGATGAACGTGGGTAACCCGGACCGTGCATTTGACTTTGCTCAAATTCCAAACGCAGGTATTGGTCTGGCGCGTCTTGAATTCATTATTAACCGTATGATTGGTGTTCACCCGAAAGCATTGATCAATATTGACAGCCTTCCACGTGAAACACGTGCAGCAGTCATGGCGCGTACTGCAGGTTATGCATCTCCAATCGAATTCTATGTAGAGAAACTGGTCGAAGGTATCTCGACACTTGCTGCTGCATTTGCAGACAAGCCAGTCATTGTTCGTATGTCAGACTTTAAGTCTAACGAATATGCAAACTTGATCGGTGGTAAGTTATACGAGCCAGAAGAAGAAAACCCGATGCTAGGTTTCCGTGGTGCAAGTCGCTACGTTTCTGATAACTTCCGTGATTGCTTCGAACTTGAATGTCGTGCATTGAAAAAAGCACGTGATGAAATGGGTTTAACCAATATTCAGATCATGATTCCATTTGTTCGTACTGTTGCTGAAGCGAAACGTGTCATTGAACTTCTTGCATTAAACGGTCTTAAGCGCGGTGAAAACGGCCTTAAAGTGATCATGATGTGTGAACTTCCAACCAATGCTTTATTGGCAGATCAATTCCTTGAACATTTCGATGGTTTCTCTATTGGTTCAAACGACTTGACACAATTAACGCTTGGTCTTGACCGTGACTCGGGTATTGTCTCTCACCTATTTGATGAGCGCGACCCTGCAGTTAAGGCGTTGCTTTCTCTTGCAATTCAAGCATGTCGTAAAGCTGGCAAATATGTCGGTATTTGTGGTCAAGGTCCTTCCGATCACCCAGATCTTGCACAATGGTTAATGGAACAAGGTATCGACTCTGTGTCTTTAAACCCAGACTCGGTACTTGAAACTTGGTTCTTCCTGGCTGAAGAAAAAGTGCAAAAAGCATAAGCAATTGTGAATAAAAAAGACCCTTTGATAGGGTCTTTTTTATGAGATAGATATTATGATTTATTGTTTGAAAATTGATAACTAAAGACCCAATCACAAGCTAAACAATTGAATTTATAAATATAATTAAATCAACGCTTATCAACACATAAAGACTGTAATGACAAACAAATACCAACAGTAAAGTCATATCAAAATGGCAATAATAAATAACCATCGAATGTTCAGGAAGATATTTTTAAGAATGCAGATCCTTGCAATTTTGTATGGGCTCATTTTTAATGACAAATATGATTGAAAATCCTCAATTAATCTATATCTTACGATGAGAGGATGTTTGTTTTCAAAACAGAATTCAATACAATCTTGATCAAAGCTATTATCAGTTCACATTTATATATTGAGATTCAGTCTATATGCAGATTTACTTGGCCCGAAACAATCAACAAGCTGGTCCATATACGCTCGAGCAATTGAATCAGATGCTGGCGAATCAACAAGTCATGCTGACTGACCTGGCATGGCATCAAGGCATGACAGAGTGGAAAGCCTTAGGTGAACTTACCCAAGGAAAATCGGTATATCAACCTGAAGGTTATGTCGCTCCGACAGTCACACCCGAAACGCCAGTATTCCAGAACAATCAGTCAACGACTTCGGCCTATTCACAGCCTCATACTCAAACAGCAACTCAAAAAAATGAACTCGCCAGTATTCCAAGCCGTATCCTGGCCAAAATTGTAGACGTGTTACTGTGGTTACCAGCAACCTTCATTTTGACTGCATTTTTCACCCCTGAACAGGAAACCCGGTTTGCTCAATTGAATGAAGAATTCATGAATGTCGTGCTGAGTAGCGATGCAGATCCCGCATTGGCTCAGCAATTACAGACGCAAATGTTTGAGATGTTTTCTCAGCAGGCCTGGCTTGCCACAGCGGTCTATTTGATTATCATGTTGGCCATTCAAGCCTTTCTGATTGCAAAATCAGGCCAAAGTATTGGTAAAAAGCTTACAAAAATCAAAATTGTAGATGCAGAATCAGGTGAAAAGACCAGCCTGTTGCGCGCCTTCACTATTCGTAGCGTATTTTTCATATTTTTAAATATTGTATTTATGCCACTGAGTTTAATTATTGACTGGGCCTTCGGATTGGGCAAAAAACGTCAAACCTTGCACGATAAACTCGCAAAAACGCAAGTTGTGAAACAATAGTGCAAGAATACACAAAATGGGATGAATATCATCCCATTTTGATTACAGAACTTTGAAATTGAAATAAAATTCCCATAAATCCTCCCCAATCCAGACCAGCAAAATCGGTTTTTATTACAGGCATTTAAAGCGCCCTAGATATAGCTTAGTTCGTGAATCTCAGGCATAATGCCCTACAACGTAGCGGTGTATTGTGATTAATAGGATGTTTTGTAAAATTCAGCCTTTTTTGTCATATGCACTTTAATCGCTATCCCATATTAAATTAGGGAATGGGACTCTTCACCGAGGTTGTAAAATGAGACAAACGATTTTAGCTGTATTGTCTTTATCTGCGATGACTGCACTCTTGACCGGGTGTGGTGGTGATATGGTACTTCTGAACTCTAAAGGTCCAGTTGCAGCAGGTCAAAGTAACCTGATGATGACTGCGATTTACTTAATGCTTTTGGTGGTTATTCCATCAATCATCATGGCATTATGGTTCGGTTGGAAATATCGTGCATCGAATAAAGACGCAGACTATAAACCTACATGGGCACACTCTACTGCGATTGAAATTGTGGTATGGGGTATCCCTGTCATTATTATTGGTATTTTAGCTTGGTTAACTTGGTGGGGTTCCCACAAGTATGACCCATACCGTCCAATTGAAGCAGATAAAGCACCTTTAACTGTTCAGGTTATTGCTGAGCAATTTAAATGGATCTTCATCTATCCTGAGCAAGGCATTGCAACTGTTAACGAATTACGTTTCCCAGAGCAAACTCCGGTAAGCCTTCGTTTAACCTCTAACTTCACGATGAACTCGTTCTTCATCCCGGCGTTAAGTGGTCAGATTTATGCAATGGCAGGTATGCAAACTCACCTTAACTTCTTAGCTGATGAAACTAGTCCAGCTGAAGGTTATCGTGGTTTCTCTTCAAACTATTCAGGCTATGGCTTCTCACAAATGCGCTTCCGTGCACATTCTGTGACTGATGCTCAATTCGCTGAATGGATTTCTGCTGTTCAGGCAGGAAACGGTACTTCAGTTAACCCTAATGCAGTACAAAAAACTGTTCTAGACCAAGCTGAATTTGCAACTTTACGTGACGGCAACCGTGGTAAACACCAGATCGAAGCGATTATTGCAAAAGCTGAAACTCCTGAAGAGAAGGCTGCTGCTGAAGCAATGAAGCCTTACCCTACTAAGCCACATCCTGTGACTTACTACTCTTCTGTAGAGCAAGGTTTGTTTGAATCTGTGATTCACAAGTATATGAGTAACTATCACGGTGCTGACCATTCAGCTCCTGTAGAAGCTGCAGCGACTGATGCTGTTGCTCACGAAGCGGCTGCTTCTGAAGCTCATGTAGCTGGTGAACATGCGACTGCTTCTCAAGGAGAATAAGACATGAGCTTCTTAGGTAAGTTAGGTCCAGATGCAATTCCTTACGATCCAATCGTATTGGCAACTGTTGCAATGATGATCCTGGGTGGTATCGCAGTTTTTGCTGGTATTACCTACTTCAAAAAATGGGGCTACCTGTGGAACGAATGGTTCACATCTGTAGACCATAAAAAAATTGGTATCATGTATATCTTCGTATCTGTGATCATGCTTTTGCGTGGTTTCGCCGATGCGATCATGATGCGTCTTCAGCAGTTCCTTGCAAAAGGTGGCGGCGAAGGTTATTTACACCCTGAGCATTACGATCAGATCTTTACCGCGCATGGCGTGATCATGATCTTCTTCGTGGCAATGGGTCTTGTTGTTGGTTTGATGAACATCTCTGTACCGCTTCAAATCGGTGCACGTGACGTTGCATTTCCATTATTAAACTCACTCAGCTTCTGGTTATTCGCCGGTGCTGCGGGTCTGATGATGGTTTCACTTGCGTTAGGTGAATTCGCTGCAACAGGTTGGATGGCATACCCTCCACTGTCTGGTATCGAATATTCTCCAGGCGTAGGTATGGACTACTACATCTGGGCACTGCAAATTTCAGGTCTAGGTACGCTATTAACGGGTGTTAACTTCTTCGTTACCATCATCAAAATGCGTGCGCCTGGCATGAAACTTATGGAAATGCCAATCTTTACCTGGACATCTTTATGTACAGCAGTATTGATTATTGCGGCTTTCCCGGTGTTGACTGCAACAATCGCAATGTTAACGCTTGACCGTTACTTCGGTTTCCACTTCTTCACCAATGATTTGGGCGGTAGTCCAATGTTGTACGTGAACTTGATTTGGACTTGGGGTCACCCAGAAGTATACATTCTGATCTTACCAGCATTTGGTATTTACTCAGAAGTTGTTGCGACTTTCTCGCGCAAAGCATTGTTCGGTTACAAATCAATGGTGTATGCAACAGTAGCAATCACAGTATTGTCATTCGTTGTATGGGTTCACCACTTCTTTACTATGGGTGCTGGTGCCAACGTTAACGCGTTCTTCGGTATCATGACCATGATTATTGCGATTCCTACAGGTGTGAAGATCTTCTCTTGGTTGTTCACCATGTACAAGGGTCGTATTGTTTTCACCACTCCAATGCTATGGACACTAGGCTTCCTGGTAACTTTCGGTATCGGTGGTTTAACAGGTGTATTGATGGCGGTTCCACCAGCGGACTTCCTGGTACACAACTCTTTATTCCTAATTGCTCACTTCCATAACGTAATTATTGGTGGTGTGGTATTCGGTATGTTCGCAGGTATCATCTTCTACTGGCCGAAAATGTTCGGTTGGAGACTGAATGAGACTTGGGGTAAAGCAGCGTTCTGGTTCTGGTTCTTCGGTTTCTATTTTGCATTCATGCCACTTTATATCCTTGGTTTCATGGGTATGACACGTCGTTTGAATACATTTGACAACCCAGAATGGGACCCGTATGTAGATATCGCGATGTTTGGTGCGGTTCTGGTTGCACTAGGTATTCTATGTTTCATCATGCAAATCGTGGTTGGTTTCCTACAACGTGACCAGCGTCTAGATTTGACTGGCGATCCATGGGATGGTCGTACCCTTGAATGGGCGACATCTTCTCCTGCTCCGTTCTATAACTTTGCTCATCTTCCAAAGATCAATGGTATTGATACTTTCTGGATCGAGAAAGAAAATGGTGTTGCGTATGCAAAACCAACGAAGTACGAAGATATCCACATGCCGACTAACCGTGCTGCCGGTTTCGTTATCGCGATGTTCATCACTGTTATGGGCTTCGGTTTAATCTGGCACATCTGGTGGTTAGTAGTTGTTACGTTCATTGCTGCAATCATCAGCTTCATCGTGTCTTCTTTCACCAAGAAAGTGGATTACTATGTTCCAGCTGCTGAAGTTGAGCGTATTGAAAACGAACGCTATGCGATTCTTGAAAAACACTTGAAGAAGGACTAAGACAATGGCTGAAGTACTTCATCACGATAACCACGGACACGATGAGCATCATCATCACGATGATACTGACATCACCGTCTTTGGTTTCTGGACTTACTTGATGAGTGACCTTGTCCTGTTCGGTACACTCTTCATTGCGTTCGCTGTTTTGAGTAGCCACATTCCTGTGGGTACTCCAAGTGCGAGAGACCTGTTTGGCGACTCTTTAGGTTTCGTTCTTACTGAAACCTTCGCCCTCTTGATCTCTTCTGTAACCTTTGGTTTTGCAGTTCTTGCTGCATACAAAAAAGACGTTGCAAAAGTACTGACTTGGTTAGCGATTACTTGGGTATTCGGTGCTATCTTCATCGGCATGGAACTATATGAGTTCAATCACTTAGTTCATGCTGGTCACGGTCCAAGCACAAGTGCGTTCTTATCTGCGTTCTTTACTTTGGTAGGTACGCACGGTATTCACGTAACTTCTGGTCTGGTCTGGATGATCGTGCTTATGGTTCAAATCAAGAAATATGGTTTGACTCTTGCAAACACGCGTCGTCTAGCTTGCCTAAGCTTGTTCTGGCACTTCCTTGACATCGTTTGGATCTGTGTATTCAGCGTAGTTTACTTGATGGGAGTTCTGTAATGAGTCACGATCATAACGCTGCTGGCGAATCACACGGTAACGTTAAGCAATATACCGTTGGCTTCATCCTTTCTGTCATCCTTACCGTAATTCCATTCGGTATGGTGATGGCAGGCGGTTTTGGCCGTGGTATCTTGATTACTGTCATCGCGATTACTGCGGTTGCTCAGATTCTTGTGCAGTTAATTTACTTCCTGCATATGAACTCTTCTTCAGAGCAACGCTGGAACGTGATTGCATTCGTGTATACCATCTTAACTATCGCTATTCTTTTAGTGGGTTCTGTATGGATCATGAATTACCTACACTACAACATGATGATCTAAACTGGTCGTCATGCTGAAAAAGTATTTATTCCTGACTAAGCCAGGAATTCTCTTCGGTAACTTTGTTACCACTTTGGGTGGCTACTTCGTAGCCACCCAAGGTTCTGTAGATTTCCTTCTCCTGCTTATTACCCTTCTCGGTACTACGCTTGTCGTAGCATCAGGATGTGTGGTCAACAACGTGATTGACCAGGACATCGACCAAAAAATGCAGCGCACTCAAAACCGTGCACTGGTCACCAAAACCATTTCCGAACCTGTTGCTCTAGCCTTTGCTCTGGTATTAGGCATCGTTGGTTTTAGTCTTTTATGGTTCTGGGTAAATGCGTACGCTTTCTTATTCGCGGTGATTGGTTTTGTCGTATATGTTGGTTTTTACAGCCTATGGACAAAACGAACCACAATTCATCAAACTGTTGTAGGCAGTATTTCTGGTGCAGCTCCGCCTATCATTGGTTATACCGCAGTAGCCAATCAATTTGACCTCGGTGCGTTACTGATCTTTTTAGGTTATGCGCTATGGCAAATGCCTCACTCATGGGCGATTGCGATTTACCGCTTTGATGATTACAAAAATGCAGGCATTCCGATCTTGCCTGTGGCGCGTTCGATTCATCGTACCAAGATTGAATCACTGGTTTATGTGGTGTTATTCACACTAACCATGAATGCGTTATTTGTCTTTGGTTATGCCAACTGGTTCTATGCAGTGATTTTAAACTTACTGTGCATTTACTGGTTGTATATCGGTGTCATTGGCTTTAAAGCTGAAAATGATCAACTTTGGGCAAAGAAATATTTCTTGTTCTCGGTGATCCTGATTACTGTCATCAGTATTATCTTTAGTTTTACCTCAACTGCACCATCTACACAGATTGTGTTTTTTTAAAAAGATAGAGTTAGTCTCTATCTTTTTTTATTTTGATTTTTCCTAGCCCCCATTCCAAGTATCTGTAGAGCAGAATCAAAATCTCTGCTTTAGAACCTCTCTCTCTTTTCTTATCTCTGATAAATTTACCGTTTTTTGGTTTTAGCCTGACATTGATAATGTGTATGCAGATTTTAAGTTAGAGAAAGCCACTTGATATTCTCAATAGTACATTTGCTGAATTTAAGCAGTCGAACCCTGCTGTTTTAAAGTTAATGTGGTTTTCTATTAAAAGATCTGACTATAGATATAATTTCGCAAAAATGTCTTATTTGGTTGAAATTATCCCTAAAGATCACTACAATTCCCCCTTCGCAAACACTGCGACACAACTTTGGTTGTGACTCCTTGCTTCAATTTACTTAAATTGGGGCTGTCCAAACCGTAAGGAGCTGACAATGCGTCATTACGAAATCGTACTTTTAGTACACCCTGATCAAAGCGATCAAGTAGTTGGTATGGTAGAACGCTACCTAACTCACATCAAAGAAGCTGAAGGTCAAATCCACCGTCTTGAAGACTGGGGCCGTCGTCAATTGGCTTACCCAATCAACAAGATCCACAAAGCTCACTACATTCTTATGAATGTTGAGTGTGGTCAAACTACTCTTGATGAGCTTGAAGAATTGTTCCGTTATAACGACGCAATCATTCGTAGCCTTATCATCCGTCGTGAAAACGCTATCACTGAAGAGTCACTATTGGCGAAGAGTGCTGAAGAAAAACGTGCGCGTAAAGCTCAACGTGAAGAAGCACAACACGCTCAAGACTCTGCTGAAGCTTAAGGAGAACATAACATGGCACGTTTTTACCGTCGTCGCAAGTTCTGCCGCTTTACAGCTGAGAACGTTACGTACATCGACTACAAAGATATCGACACTTTAAAACAGTACATCACTGAAAACGGCAAGATTGTTCCTAGCCGTATTACAGGTACTAAAGCTCGTTACCAACGTCAATTAGCGTTAGCTATCAAACAAGCTCGCTACTTGTCTTTGATCCCTTACACTGACAATCATAAGTGAGGTTGAGCTGTGGATATTATCTTATTACAACGCATTAAAAACCTAGGTAAACTAGGCGATAAAGTTTCAGTTAAAGCTGGTTACGGCCGTAACTTCCTTATCCCTCAAGGTAAGGCTGTTGCTGCAACTGAAGCAAACACTGCTGCTTTTGAAGCTCGTCGTGCTGAACTTGAGAAAGAAGAAGCTGCTATCTTGGCTGCTGCTCAAGCACGTGCTGACCAATTGAACGAAGTGAACATCGTCATCACTGCGAAAGCTGGTGATGAAGGTAAACTATTCGGTTCTATCGGTACTCGTGACATCGCTGACGCGTTGACAAATGCTGGTCTAGAAGTAGACCGTGCTGAAGTACGTCTTCCAAATGGCGCGCTTCGTCACACTGGCGAATTTAACATCGCAATCCAATTGCACCATGATGTTACTGCAGAAGTTCTAGTTACTATCGTAGCTGAGTAATTTCTCGCCTCAAAAAGAGCATGCGAAAGCATGCTCTTTTTTTATCTCTAAAAAATATAATCTAGCCAACACTGTCAAATTCATTTTATTATTCGTGTTTACAAAAAATTGCACTTCGCATTTTTGATCAGAGCGCGTATCATTTCATCTCGTAGTGAATAAACGCTATTCATCTCCGACGATATTTAACCATTGTATTTAAAATCAGGGATTTATATGTCACAGGCGAATGCCAGCAAAAAGGTAGCTCCTGCTAAACCGGAAATTGTTACTGAAAATAGCAATCTCAAGGAGTTCCGTACTCCACCCCACAATTTAGCAATTGAACAGGCTGTACTTGCTGCCCTAATGACTGTGGCTGAATCTTTTGAGCAGGTCGGTGATGTACTGACCGAAAATGATTTTTATGCCACCCGACATAAATATATCTTCCGTGCCATTGAGCAGCTCTCTAAAGAAAACTCACCTTATGATGCGGTTCTGGTGCATGACTGGCTCATCAAACAGAATTTACTCGATGCCATTGGTGGTGAAGAATATCTGATGCAGCTGATGGCAGATTCGCCATCAAGTTTCTATAATCTGGAAACCTATGCAGGCAAAATTAAAGAATTCTCTACCCTGCGTAGCATGATTAAAGTCAGCTCCGAAATTTTACAAAATGCCTATGACACCAAAGGCCGCACAGTGAGTGAAATTCTGGATCTGGCTGAGACGAATATTTTCTCAATTGCTGAACAGCATAATAACAATGCCAAAGCGCAAGGCCCTAAGCCGATCAACTCGGTGGTCGCAGACGTATTTGATAAATTAAATGAACTGTCGCAAATGGAAGGCAGCATTACCGGTTTAACTACTGGTTTTGTGGAACTGGATAACAAAACTTCCGGCATGCAATCCGGTGACCTGATTATTGTCGCAGCGCGTCCTTCCATGGGTAAAACCACCTTTGCCATGAATCTGGTCGAAAGTGTTTTATTCAATAATAACCTGCCTGCTCTGGTCTATTCGATGGAGATGCCAGCCGACTCCATCGCCATGCGTTTGATTTCATCATTTGGTCGCGTGCATCAGGGACATTTACGTTCTGGTAAAATGGACAGTGATGAATGGTCAAAAGTCACCAGTACCATTGTGCATTTACAAGAAAAAAATCTGTATATCGATGATTCTTCTGCGCTACCACCAACAGAATTACGTGCCCGTGCGCGTCGTATTGCCAAAATGCATGGCGGAAAGCTGGGCTGTATCATGGTCGATTACTTGCAGCTGATGAAAGTACCCGGTATGGGCGATAACCGTGTCGGCGAGATCTCGGAAATCTCCCGAAGCTTAAAAGCTTTAGCGAAGGAAATGCAATGTCCGGTAATTGCCCTGTCACAGCTCAACCGATCGCTGGAAAACCGTCCAAACAAACGTCCGGTGATGTCCGACTTGCGTGAATCCGGTGCGATCGAGCAGGATGCCGACTTGATCATGTTTATTTACCGTGATGAGGTTTATAACAAGGAATCCAAGGAAGCTGGCACCGCCGAAATTATTATCGGTAAACAACGTAATGGCCCGATTGGTACCGTGCGTCTGGCATTCGAAGGTCAATATACCCGCTTTAGTAATCTCTCACCTGAGTTCTATGCTCAGTATGATGACGAAGAGTAATCAAGCTCTCGTCATCACATTTCCATCGTCCCTCTAGGAGTAATTTAGGGTGCGTCAAGCTACAGTTTATATTGACAGCGCTGCGCTGCAATATAATTTAAACCGTGTCAAACAACTTGCCCCAACCGCGAAAATCGTCAGCATGGTGAAAGCCAATGCTTATGGACACGGAGTTAAAGACTGCTTAGCAGCCTTAAACGAAACCGATGCCTTTGGTGTTGCCTGCCTGCAAGAAGCCCTGGAAATTCGTGAATTAGGTTATTTACAGCCGATCACGCTCATCGAAGGTGTTTTTTCACCAGATGAGATGCCAATCGTAATTGAACAAAATATTGAAGTCATTGTGCATCAACAGGCACAAGTCGACTGGTTAATTGCACATAAAGATGCCTATATCGCCAAAGAACTTAAAGTCTGGGTCAAACTGAACAGCGGCATGAACCGATTAGGTTTTAAGATTGATGTGATCAAAGATGTAATTCATACGCTAAAAGCCGCAGGCTTTACTTGCGTGCTTGCCATGCATTTTGCCAATGCCGATGCTGAGCATCCACTGAATGATGAACAAATCCGTCAATTCTTAGAAATTAAAAATGACTGTGCCCCAATTTTAGCCTCTTGCTGTAACTCGGCTGCAATCTATAAATATCCAGAATTGCATTTTGACTATGTCCGTCCCGGGATCATGCTCTACGGTGCGACTCCATTTGCAGACCGTGATGTACATGACCTGGATTTGAAACCGGTCATGACCTTTACTGCCGAGATTATTGCCTTGAATGAGATTCAAGCGGGTGAGCATGTCGGTTATGGTTCGACGTTCACCGCAGATCAAGACATGACTTTGGCCATTGTTTCAATTGGCTATGGTGATGGCTACCCTCGCGCTTTCCCTAAACAGAACTATGTCGCGATTAATGGCCAGCAAACTCGCGTGATTGGCCGCGTAGCGATGGATATGATCGCTATTGATGTCACAGGATTAGATGTGCAATTGGGCACAGAAGTTGAACTTTGGGGTAAAACCCGTCTGATTGACGATGTGGCAGAAGCGAATGGCACGATTGGTTATGAACTATTATGCCGACTGAGCAATCGTCCACTACGCAAAATGGTCTGATCTAGTCTTCACACTAAAAAAAGCCCAACTTATGTTGGGCTTTTTCTTTAGGCTGACTTTTGTTCTTCGCCCTGTTCTATGCATAATTACATTAATAAGGCATCGACATGAGTTTGCTGAAAGGCAAAAGGATTAAAGTCATCAAATCCCATTTCCCGACAGAATTGCTGGATCTGACTACGTTTGGAAATATATTTCATGGACCAGTCCGGGAAACTTGGATATTCAATTTCCTTGGTCTCAAATAATTTAATATCCTGATGGCGAGGATCTTTATTCAGTCGCTCCACCAGCAGACTTTTTAAAGTGGGACATTCACCTTCGAGACATTGAAAAAAATGACCATCTGCGAAATACAGTACACCTGTCACTTGATGCTGGTAATTAAAATCACGAGCTTCTTTCAGGATATTCGCCAAATCTTCAAGTAAGTCAGGTTTGGGAGAAGTACTTTTACTGGCATAACAAAATTGGTACATGTGCTAACTCCTCTTTTTTTATTATACCTGATGCATAGAAGTTAACACTGTACGCGAAAAACCTGAACCCGGATAGGTTTATTATAAGAAATACTCATTAGAGGGAACCGGAAGTTCCGCCAATCCTTTTTTCAAGGTCTCTGACCATTGCCGGCTGATTGACGTGAAATACTCATCATCTTCGGCAATACGCTTGCCTCTTGGCATGATCAGACTGTCTTTTTTATAGACCAGCACATCGAGGGGCATACCAACCGATACATTGGAACGTAGGGTCGATGCAAATGAAATCAGGGAACAGCGCAAAGCTTCATCCAGCGGCATATCATAAGTCAGCGCACGATCCAGGATCGGCTTGCCATATTTACTTTCGCCAATCTGGAAATACGGCGTATCGCGTGTGGCACAGATAAAGTTCCCTTGTGGATAGACATGATAAAGCTGCATATCCTGATCTTTAAGTTGCCCACCGACCAGCAGATTGCAATAGTAATTGCTTTGTTCCGAAATATCGCTCGTAACATTCGCAATCACTTTTTTCAGCATACTTCCCACCAGCTCAGCAACATCAAACATGGTGTGCAGACTCAGGATATTGGGTTCCTGCTTTAATTCGAGCTGATTTTTGATATGCCCAATTACCGCTTGTGTTGTTGCCAGATTTCCGGATGCCTGTATGACGATCATACGTTCCCCAGGAATACCAAAGGTATACAACTTTCGAAATACAGAAATGTGATCTACTCCGGCATTGGTTCGGGTATCACTGATAAAAAGCATACCTTGCTCTAAACGTAGTGCACAACAATACGTCATTCATTCGTCCTTATTAACATCCTAGTACTTGAACGATGGAATGCATGGATTCCACACCGCCCTTTTCTCTGACACCTCGTACCGGTGCCACATCCCAGTAATCCCGTCCAATCGCCACATAAACATGCGAACTTGGAGTAAATAACAGATTACTGACATCAAAACAATACCATGTCTGGTCTACAAACACCTCTGCCCAAGCGTGACTGGCCAGATGCGAAGCATTTTGTGCATATAAATAACCAGAAACATATCGGGCAGGTAAACCTAAATATTTGCACATGGCAATGAAAATATGACTATGGTCCTGACAGACGCCCTGTCTGGACTCAAAGGCATCTATTGCAGAGCCTTGCACTGAAGTACTGTTTGAAATATAAGGCACATGCTCCAGCAAGGCCTGTGCCAGTCCAATCAAATGCTGACGGGTTAATGCAGGAACATGACGTTGTGCAAAGTCTTTCATTGCTGCATTACATTGGGTTGATTCGGTCGGCTGTAGAAAAAGATTGGGATTGATTGAATCATTCAGTCCACTCTGATGCGCAGGATTCAGTTCAACAATCCCTTGCGCCATGATAGTCAGGGAATAATAAGGCTCCCGCTGGCTACAGGTCATCCACAGATTATGAAATGCATCTTTCCGGATTTCTTTATTACCCGGCACACTAATATCCCAGGAATGCACCCGCTGATGCGCATTGCTCGAAGGCATCATTTTAATGTACTGAATACTGTTCCTCACCTCGGCCGTGTACATATAATGCGTTTGGTGATTCACCATCAATTTCATACATCTGCCTCAAACAGTTGATGAATATGGTCGCTAAACTGGTAAAACTGAATCCGGTTCGGTTCTGTACGCAACTGCTCCCAGTACTGTTCCAGATCATTCCAGCCCATCTCTACCAAAATTCTGACCACATAATCAATCTTGCAGAGTGTAGTACTGGTTTCTTCACCCAGACGTAACTGATGATCGAGCTGTTCGACACATTGCCCTAGACTAAAAAACAGAAAAATATCGGAAGATTCGGCTTCCAGAATATCTTTACATTCCGTCACCACTTCACAGATATAACCAGCATTTTTGTCTGCGGTTTTGATCAATTTCATCAGTTCCGCATAGCCTGAAGCAGACAGCACCCCGCGTAATTCCTGAATATTGTCTTTAGCTACTTTAAACTGCTGGCTAAAAGACGCCACTTGCGTAGGATCAAGTACCAGCTCATTTAGGGAACTGGCATCAAAGGCAGGCAAACAGAAAGCATGGGCATACGCTACTGCCGCTTCGTCTTCTAAAAATGGAAAGCGCGCACATAAAAAATGAGTGCGAGATAAATAACGCCCTAACCAAAAAATATGTTGTGCATTGCTATTCAGCAAAACCATGACATTTTCCTTCTTTGGAATCTTATGAATGTAAATTGTCGACTACCCAGGTATCTTTGATACCGCCACCTTGTGATGAATTCACCACCAGTGAACCGGGCTGCATCGCCACACGGGTCAAGCCACCCTGTACGATTTCAGTACGATAAGGCGAACTTAATACAAATGGGCGTAAGTCGATATGACGTTCAGCAATACCAAAATTGGTCAAAGTCGGACTAACCGATAAGTCCAAAGTTGGCTGCGCAATATATAAATGCGGCGCAGCTAAAATTTTCTCCCTGAAAGTTTCAATTTGCTGTTTAGACGCTTGTGGTCCAATGAGCATGCCATAACCGCCCGAACCCTGCGCTTCTTTCACCACCATCTGATCCAGATGAGCCACGACATAGTCTAATTCTTCAGAATTACGACATTGATAAGTCGGAACATTTTTTAGAATTGACTGCTCGCCCAAATAAAAACGAATCATTTTGTCGACATATGGATAAACCGATTTGTCATCTGCCACACCGGTTCCCGGTGCATTGGCAATCACAACATTATTTTGCAAATAAGCTGACATCAAGCCAGCGACACCCAAAGTGCTATCCGGTTTAAAGCATAAAGGATCAAGAAACGTATCATCGACCCGTCTATAAATAACATCGACTCGTTGGCGACCACGTATGGTTTTTACATAAACCTTCGAGTCATCAACAAAAAGGTCACGTGATGTTACCAATGGTACATCCATCTCCCTTGCAAGGAAGGCATGTTCATAGTAAGCGCTATTAAAACGTCCTGGGGTCAGCACCACGACAAATGGCTTGTCGACGTAGGCATTTTCGATCAGGATTTCTTTCAATAATTGTGGATATTGCTCGATTCCGGCAATCTTGGACTGCTCGAATACTTTTGGCATGAGTTTTTCACTGATCTTGCGGCATTCCAGCATATAAGACACGCCAGATGGCGTTCTGAGATTATCTTCTAAGACATAAAACTCGCCCTTGGAATCACGGATCACATCAACTCCACTAATCTGGCTATAAATCCCACCTTTCAAGCTATGTTGATACATATGCGGCTGATAGGCCTCATGAGTTAAAATCTGCAACTCAGGAATGATATTGGCTTTTAAAATGTCCTGTTGATGATAAATATCATGTAAGAATAAATTTAGCGCCCGTACCCGTTGTGCCGAACCTAAAGCCACCATATTCCACTGTTTCCGGTCTATGACTCGCGGAATGATGTCGTAGGGAATGGTGCGCTCTACACCTTCTTCATCGCCATAAACGGTAAAGGTAATACCGTGATGTAAAAAATGTTCTTTTGCTACCTGATTCAGTGCATTGAGTTCATCCAGCGTATGTTGCGATAACCATTCTTCCAGCCTTTGACCTGCCTGACTGGACAGCACATGCTCATCCTGCATTTCATTAAAGAACTTTGAAGACAACTGCTGCAGTAAAAGTTGTGGGTTTGTTGTAGTAGATACCGCTATAGTTTTAGTGTCTATAAAATTTTTTCCAATATTCTGGGAACTAAATTTATCAATTGTTTCAATCACATTTGTATCCTGATTTCCTTTAAGCATACAAACCCCCGTATTATCATCTATTATAATTAAATCAAAGCAATATCCATGCCATGACATCTGTATTTCAATTACCATTAATCTAATAAATGCCCTTTGAACTCAATGCCATTTTCGACCAAGTTGTTTTAGAATTGTAGGACAAATGTTGCACAGAGGGACTTGCGAAAAAATCAGAGTTTTTTTATTGTGTTAAGCTAAGCCTAGATTCCCTCTTCTTTATTGCCAGCAAAATAAATTATGTCAGCACAAGAAAAAGAAACTTCAAACAGTCTGTATCGCCAATGGCAAATCTTGTCGCGCCTTTCTACCGGCAAATGGATGGGAACACGTGAATTACAGGAAATCCTGAATCGTGAAGGCATCGATATCAGTCTGCGCACCATTCAGCGCGACCTGAATCAGATTGCTCAACGCTTTCCGATTGAAAGCAGTAAAACCACGCCGCAAGGCTGGCGTTGGCGTTCAGATGCGCCGCTGCAAAGTTTGCCGCATATGACCAGCTCGCAAGCGGTCACTTTCATGATGGTCGAAGAACATTTAAAACATCTGCTGCCACCGAGCCTGATCGAGGAAATGAATCCGTGGTTTGATCTGGCACGACGCAGTCTTTCTTCCCAGAACAATGTCCGGCAATGGATTAACCGTGTGCGCATTGTTCCGGCTACCCAACCCCTGATTCCCCCTGTGGTAGATAAGGCCGCGCAGCAAGCGGTGTATGAAGGCCTGTTACAAGACAAACAACTGGAATGTGTGTATCAGGGCCGCGGTCATAATAGCGAAGAAAAAACCTATATTCTCAATCCTCTGGCATTGGTACAAAAAGGGTCAATCATCTATCTGGTGTGTACCCGTCATGACAAGTCCGATATCCAGACCTTTGCCCTGCACCGCTTTAAATCGGCCGTCGTGCTGAATTCACGTGCCTTGCATCCGGTCAATTTCGATATTGATGAGTATATTGATTCTGGTGCGCTGGGCTTCCGGGTGGACTTCAACCACCCTACTGAAAATGTCACGCTAAAACTCAGGATGTCGGAATCGGATGCACATTACTTTGAGGAAAGCCAGCTCAGCAAAGACCAGAAAATTGAAAAAATGGAAGATGGCATGTCGCTGATCACTGCTACCGTGCCATTTACCTCGCAACTGGTCTGGTGGCTACGTAGCTTTGGTAAAAAGATTAAACATATTGAACCGAGTATTGTGGCCAATGCAGTCGCTCAACTGGATGAGGAAAACCATTAACTACACAGGCTTCATCCAGATTCTTTTAGGTATTCCAGAATAAAAAAATCCCCAAATTGGGGACTGGAGAATTATGCTTATATTTTTGTTCTTGTTGTGGTGATCTGCCGCTGTGCCAATCTGCTTTTCTTTGACACCCCGAAATGCAGCTTGAATGAAACATCAATATTTAAAAATGACTGAGACATGAGCAAGCCAGCTCAGCATTATTAAAGCGAATGGATTTTTTGGTCATAGTTTAAGACTCCTATATAGTGAATAAACCGACTATAAAGTCATCCGCCTTACTTGTGAAATAAATAGAATGCATGTCTTTTGCAGAATTTTTCTATAGTACTTTTTCCGCAAAATTTATCTGTAATCGCTGCTGATTCATTGCTTGGCTTAATACTATTTTCGGCAAGTTTATAAAATCGAATAACAATTCTCTGCTTGTATAAGATATCTTGCTCTGCACATCATAAAGCCCTATAGAAGTAGAAATAGGGACTTAATTTTACAATGGCTAACCCTGCTCAATTAGTACGTCACAAGCTGCTTAATACTTTCTTTTCCCGCCATTCGGTCTGGTTTGCCTGCATTCTGATTGCAGTAATTTTTACTACATTTCATATCGGTTATTCACCGCGTTATATCTATTATTTTATGCCGCAAACGTTAGTGAATACCCTATGGATCCTGAGCATTCTGCTGAGTTTGCTGGGTTTGTATGATGTACTACAAAATAAGCATTCCATTCTGAAAAATTATCCCATCATGGGACATTTCCGCTTTATTTTTGAGGAATTCCGTCCCGAGATTCGTCAGTATTTTATTGAAGCCGACCGGGATGCACTGCCTTTTTCCCGTATGCAACGCAGTCTGGTGTATCAGCGGGCGAAAAATGAAAATTCAGATAAACCTTTCGGCTCGATCCTGAATGTCTATGAAGATAATTACCGCTTTGTTAGTCATTCCATCACGCCCTGCAAAGTTGCCGACCCGCAGACTTTTCGCATCCTGATAGGGAATGAGCAATGTACCCAGCCCTTTTCAGCTTCTATTTTAAATATCTCAGCCATGAGCTTTGGCAGCATGAGCGCCAATGCGATACGGGCCCTTAATCTTGGCGCTCAAAAAGGTGATTTTTTCCATGATACTGGAGAAGGCAGTATCAGTCCCTACCATCTGGAATATGGCGGTGATCTAGTCTGGGAGATTGGCAGCGGTTATTTTGGCTGCCGTACTTTAGATGGGCAGTTTGATCCGGAACGTTTTGCTGCACAAGCCAAATTACCCCAGGTAAAAATGATTGAAATCAAGCTTTCGCAAGGCGCAAAACCTGGCCACGGCGGTATTTTACCTAAAAGTAAAATTTCAGAAGAAATTGCCCAAATTCGAGGCATCAGCCGTGATCATGATTGTGTGTCTCCTTCAAGTCATCCGGCATTTAGCACACCGATTGAAATGATGCATTTTATACAAAAATTACGTGAACTTTCCAACGGAAAACCGGTCGGATTTAAGCTTTGTCTGGGCCAGCCATGGCAGTTTATGAGCATGGTCAAAGCCATGTTACATACCCAGATCTACCCGGATTTTATTGTGGTTGATGGCTCTGAAGGTGGAACGGGAGCTGCACCCATTGAATTAATTGACTATGTCGGTGCCCCTTTAAGAGAAGGCTTGCTGTTTGTACACAATACCCTGGTTGGTGCAGGTTTGAGAGATAAGATCAAAATTGGTGCAAGTGGTAAAATTATTAGTGCATTCGATATTGCCAGCACGCTTGCCATTGGTGCGGATTGGGTGAACTCTGCTCGTGGCTTTATGTTTGCAGTAGGCTGTATTCAGGCACAAAGTTGCCATACCAATCAATGCCCTGTGGGAGTCACCACCCAGGATAAAGATCGCCAGAAAGCCTTACATGTGCCGACCAAGGCAGAACGGGTATTTCATTTCCATAAAAACACCTTACATGCCCTGTCTGAACTGATTGCTTCCGCAGGTCTGAAACACCCTTCAGCCATTAAGGCGCATCATCTGGCACAACGCGTGAATAATCACGAAATAAAGAACTTTGCGCAGATTCATTTTTGGCTCAAAGAAGGCGAATTATTGTCCTGTGAAAATAAGGATGAGGAGAACTTTTACTTCCGGATGTGGAATTTGGCCCAATTAGAAAAATTTTAAATCGATAACATTAAAACTAAAAAAAGGCGTTTTCATAAACGTCTTTTTAAATATTCAATTTTCAATCTATCAATAATAAGTTTTGCTGCCATGTGCATGCAAAAAGGCCGGAATCAGCCCCGTGAGTGCCGCACGAATATCAGCACGCTCATTGATTAACTGATGCGAACCTTCTTCCAGCATCAGCAAAGTCTGGAGCCGGAATTTACGCCGGATAAATTCGATATTATAACGCCAGTCCACAGTCTGATCCTGTGCACCCTGTGCCAGCCAGACTGGAATACGACAAGCCGGACGCGCTTCCATTTCCAGCATCCAGCGTGACATCGCTAAAATCCAGTCCATGCCCATCATCCGCGGTTGTAATGGATCTTTAAGCCGGATAAAACGCAGAAACTCGGGATTATGGTTATTGCGTCTGAAATGTCGGGGAACTTCACGTTTGATTCGGCTAATAATGCCCAATCCGACCGAATTATGCCACCAGGCAGTTTTAGCGGGACGAATCAATGGTGATAACAATAAGACTCGTTCAACAAAAGGATTTTCACGACGTTCCGCAAACTCCAGTAAATGGTGCATCCAGATCGCACCGCCGGTACTCTGCCCGATGCCGACCCAAGGTTTAGGTAATTGTGAAGCGTGCTGCACATAACGATGTACGGCATGTAAAACCTGCTGATAATGATCAAAATTCTGAATGCTGGCAGGTGAACCATCACTCAGACCATGTCCAGGCAGATCATAGGTCAACACACTAAAACCCTGTTCTAAAAGCTCTTTGACAATCGGCTGATAAATGCCGCTATGTTCCAGATAACCATGCAACAGAAAAGCAGTTCCCTGAATCTTGTCAAAGCGGGTATTTTCCAGATTCGGTTCAAACACCTGTACATGCAACTTGAATAATGGCATCTGTACATAGCCCTGCCAGTGTTTGCAGTCCAGTAAATCAAAACCATAAAGCTTTCGATAGGACTGCAGATCAATCGGCGGTTCATCACTACGATTCAGGTTTAAAGGTGGCAAGAGTTGAGGCGTAACATCCCGACTCGGAATGGGTAAATCCAGCTGTTTCAGAATGGTGGGATTTAAAAATGGGATATCAGACATTATGGCACCTCCCGACAGTCACTGGATCCAAACCACATATCGCGCATGGTCGCCAACATTTCATAATTGGCACGACGACTGTGATCATAATTTTGTGCACTTGGACGCCATCGTGTCAATGGCGTTGGCATCGGCGCTTCTACCGGAATGGTTTGTATGCCATTTAATGCAAACAAACGGCGGGTACGCGGCATATGATAACGATCCGTAATCAGAATCACTGTAGGCGCTCCACCTTTCTTTTGTAATAATAATGAACTGAAACGGGTATTTTCACAGGTGTTCATGCTGCGATCTTCCAGTAATTTGGCATCGACACCATGATTTTTTAACCAGCGCTGCATATACGGCGCTTCGACCCCACTCAGAACAATCGGCAACTGATAATGTTTCTCTACTGCCAGCGTAGTTTCCAGACGTAGTCGCGTATAGTTATTGACGATGATCTCTTTGCCTTGGTCATCTAGGGTTAAGCCACCACCCAATACCACAATGGCATAAGGTTGGGAGCTATTCGCCGGTTTAGCCTGCTGTTGCTCTTGTAGTAAAGCCAAGTCCTGCTGGATTTCCTCTCCATCGGTTTCCTGTACCGAACTGGCTTCACCCTGCTCAAGTGGATGCGTCGTCAGAAACTCCATATATTGCTCAATGCGTTCCTTATTTTCACTACTGTCCCACTCCAGCAATTCCCGGACATTGGCTGTCGGATCGGCTGGTTCTGCATCTTCCTGTGAGGACAATAAGGGCACCTGAGCAGGTGGACTTTGCTCTGCTTTTTGATCCTGCTGTTCGCGCTGATATTCTTCAATCACCTGCTGCAGTGCTTTATAACGTGCCTGAATCAACATGAGGTTGGCCGAGTTATTTTGCTGGATATCCTGTTCCATGACCTTTAAATACGCCTGACGGGCAATCCACAAATCAGAGCCAGGTTCCAGATTTTCATGTTCGCTGAGTGCAGCCATTTTCTGGCTTTGAGCCGCGACTTCATTTAGCTCTAAGGAGACAAACTGGTTTAAGCCCTTGACGATCATTTTTGAGTAAAAAGGCGTATAAACCAACACCAGTAGACAGCCGCATAGCACAAACAGTCCAGTGACAATTTGTAGCAAACGTACCATCCAATGGGTGTTTTTCATGTTATTCCTCTTCCTGATGAGAACGGATCAAGCCATTTTTATCGAACAATACAGGTTCAGGTTCCAGCATCAGACTAAATTTTTCCCAAACTGATTGCTGTACCCCACGATACGTTTTACGAACATCGGTGAGAGAGGCTTGACCATAATTCACCAAGACCAATGCCTGTTTGTGAAACATGCCGACAGGCCCCAACTGTTTACCCTTCCAGCCCGCCTGATCAATCAGCCAGCCCGCTGCTAGTTTAACTTGAGCATTGGCTTGTTGGTAATGGGGTAAATTCGGGAAAGATACAGCAATTTGGTCAAAGACCGCCTGATCAACCACTGGATTTTTAAAAAAGCTACCCACGTTGGGAAATTCTTGCGGATCAGGTAATTTGCTCTGACGAATCTGAATGACCTGTTGCTGCAAGTTTTCTGCTGTGAGCTGATCAACGACCGCAGTCTTCAGGTCACCGTAATTCAGTTTCAAATCTGGCTGTTTAAGTAATCTAAAAGTCACATGGGTAATCACATAACGGTTAGGATCATCTTTAAAAATACTATGCCGGTAGGCAAATTGACAGTCTGCTGCCTGAATCGAGGCAAATTGTTTCAGCTGACGGTCATAGACCTCAACGGAATCGATAAACTCGCCAACTTCGACGCCATAAGCGCCAATATTCTGTACTGGCGATGCACCGACCCGACCCGGAATTAAAGCAAGATTCTGTAGGCCATATAAACTTTGTGTCGTAGTCCAGAGCACGAAGTCATGCCAGCCCTGACCACCACCTACACGTAAACGTTGCGACTGATCATCAGCATCCAGCATCTCTATGCCCTGAATATCCATATGCAAAACCAGTGCATCAATCTGCTCCGGCAGCAACATATTGCTACCGCCTGACAGGATCAGCACATTGAGTTGCTGTTGTTCAGCAAAATCCAGTGCAGCCAGCAGATCAGCGGTGGATTGAATCTGAGCATAGTGCGAAGCAACTGCTTCTAAATTTAAGGTATTAAAAGGTTTAAGTTGAACCTGGGTTTGAATCTGCATCGCTTAAACCTTGTGTAAATTCTGTTTAAAAATCTCAATCCAGGCCTGGCTGCTGGACTCACACTGATCAAGCACCCGTTCAAAGCCATCCGCTTCGCCATAATAGGGATCCGGTAAGGCCTGTTTCGGATAGGTCTGATCATGCTCACTCATCAATGCCACACTTGCACGTACATGACCAAACTGAGTTTCTGCCAGACGCTGTATGTTCTGGATATTGGATAAATTCTCCTGATCCATCTCCAGAATCAGATCATAATCAATAAAATCGTGTGGAATGAGTTGACGTGCGCGAAGTGCTGAAAGGTCATAGCCACGTTTTAGTGCATGCTTCTGGCTACGCAAGTCCGGTGCCTTGCCCGGATGATAATTACTGGTTCCGGCAGAACCGACCACAATATTCAGTTGCTGTTCATCACAATAATGTCTGAGTACAACTTCTGCCGTGGGAGAGCGGCAAATATTTCCCAAACAAACACATAACACCTTGTATGGCGTTCTGGATGACATAAACAACCTCAGAGCTACTTTATTTTAAGGATTCTTATGTTAAGTTATTTATATACTGATTCCTATCTTACAACCATAGAATAATCTCGTATTTGCAATAAAAAAATCAAGGATATCGCCATGAATCGTTTTCAGTTTCAAACCGTCCCCAATATCATTGCCGGACTAGGCACGATTCAGGAATTATTTAAAATTCTAAAAAATGGCCGTTATCGCCGTCTTCTGCTGGTGACTGACCCGGGTATGCTGAAGGAGCAATTACATCTGCCGATTCTGGATATTATTGAATCTGCCGGACTGGAGTATGTGATTTACTCGGATGTTCAGGCCGATCCGCCCGATACAGTGGTGCTTGAAGCGGTGGCTTTTGCAAAACAGGAAAATATTGATGTGGTTCTGGGCTTTGGTGGTGGCAGCTCGATGGATGTGGCCAAACTGATCGCGATTCTGGCACATCCCGAGCAGCATCAGACATTGTCTGATCTGTATGGCGTTGATAATGCCACCGGACCGCGTTTAGCCTTAATTCTGGTACCAACTACGGCTGGAACAGGTTCAGAAGTGACGCCGATTTCGATTGTCACCACAGGTGAAACCACTAAAACCGGTATTGTGGCACCGATCCTTTTTGCTGATATTGCCATTCTGGATGCAACCTTTACCCAAAATCTTCCGGCACAGATCACTGCCGCCACCGGCATTGATGCCATGGTGCATGCCATTGAAGCTTATACCTCAAAACACAAGAAAAACCCTTATTCGGATATGCTGGCCAAACAGGCTTTAAGATTACTGAGTGCCAATCTGCAGCGCGTGCTGCAAGACGGCAATGATTTAGATGCGCGTCAAAATATGCTGATTGGTTCCATGCTGGCCGGACAAGCCTTTGCCAATGCACCGGTCGCTGCTGTACATGCGCTGGCTTATCCGCTTGGTGGACATTTTCACCTGTCACACGGGCATAGCAATGCACTGGTTCTAACTGAAGTATTAAAGTTTAATGCGCCAGCGGCCAAACAGCTCTATGCGGAATTGATGACCTGGCTGGATCCCCGCAGTAAAGGTTGTCATGATGGCCTGACCGATCTATTTATTGATCATTTTAATAATCATCTGATGCAAAGCGGTTTGACCCTAAAACTGAATCAGTTGAATATTCCGGAAGATATGCTGCAGGTCATGGCAGAAGATGCGATGCAACAAAGCCGGCTGTTGCAGAATAATCCACGTGAACTCAAGGTGGAGGATGCTTATCAGATTTATCAGGCGATCTATGCCTAGATCAATTTCCACTTAAGCCTTATCTAGCTGAGGACTGAATAGTGATGAAAGCCACCATCAAACAGCGCGAACACTATACTTTTTTCCTGCCCATTCAAACCCGTTGGGCAGACAATGATCTGTACGGCCATGTCAACAATGTGACTTATTATAGTTATTTTGATACCGCCGCCAATGCCCTGCTGATTCAGGAAGCTGATTTTGATCCTAAATACTCCCCGATGATTGGCTTGGTAGTCAGCTCCAACTGTCAGTTTAATCAGGAACTGTCTTATCCGGAAATTATTGAAGTGGGCGTGGCCATTGAAAGCATGGGAAGCTCATCACTCAGCTATGATCTGGCTATTTTTAAACGCAACTCAGATACAGCCGCTGCGCAAGGCAATTTTGTCCATGTATTTGTCGATCGTGAGACACGAAAAAGCACCCCGATTCCAGTTGAAATGCGGGATGCTTTATCTCGATTTGTTGTGACTTAACATCCAGCCTATTTCAGCTGAATATTTTGCAGTTCACCGTCAAACTGCTGTAACAGATTGCGTACTGCCGGTTCAGCATGTAACAATTCTTCGGCACGTTTAAAGGCACGTGCCTTACGCTGATGCTGCATGGTATATGGCGTTAACTGGTCCACATTTTCAAATTTCACCTGGAAATTGGTTTGCGGCCATTGCTGTTGCAAAGCAGCTTCCAGATGATGTTGCAACTGGGTCAGCAACTGCTGGTACTGTTCAGGAATATGGAAAACGGATTCGCCATTCATCTGACCAGTCATGATGCCATACTGCGCCAGTTCCTGTACCGCTGGAGAAAGCTGGCTATTACGGAACCAGTATTCCCATTTTTCTACGCTCCACTCACCTTCTAAGGTTTGTTCAGGTATTTTCAGAATATCCTGTGGCATCAGATTCTGCGTATTTACATCTTGAGAAATATCTTCCAGCAAAGCTGTCTGTGCGACTGGCTGAACCGGCGCTGTATTTTCAAGAGCAGGCTGAGCAATCAATTCCTGTGAAAGTTCTAATTCCGGTGCAGCAAGACTAAATTCCTCATCAGCAGACTTGATATCTTGGGCTGGCTCGGTATGAATCACAGCATCTGCAGGAATAAACTCTTCAAGCAGAAAATCATCTGAACTGTTGCTTGTAACCGGTGCTTCTGGAGAACTCTTGATTTCATCAAAACCAAATAGGCCTTTGTCGTCATTTGGATCAAAAACAATCTGATCCGCAGACTGAATCTCTTCAATCACTGTTTGAGTTGCTACAGGCTGGACAGGTTCAGGTGCATTGATGTTGGTTGGCTCTTCCTCATCCAAAAAATCATCCGAAGAAGGTTCAGACGCTGATGCGACATCAATCTCCTCATCCGACTCATCGTCCAGAGAGAAATCATCAAATACCGGTTCTGCCTCCAATGATTGTGTTTCTACTGATTCAGATTGAGGTTGTGTCTGAACGGACTGCTGTAGGCGTGTTGTATGAGTTGTTGCCTGTTGCGGTGCAGTCTCCTGCATCACCGGAATTTCGCTTGGCTGTAATGGACGGAAAGCCAGCAAACGTAGCACCGTCATTTCAAAGCCTTGTTCTTGCGTAACTGCAAGCTGTAGATCAGCACGACCTTTACAGGCAATCTGATAATACAGTTGCAGGTCTTGTGCTGAGATGAGAGCCGATAACTGCATGATCTTTCGATTGATTTCGGCACTATATTTCAGGCTCAGATCTGGCAGGTACTGCAATAAAGCCAGTTCATGCAGTGTCGAAATTAGCTGGTCTAGCACCAGTGACACATCCAGAGCTTGCTGACGGAATTGTAGTAATAACTGACTGACCTGCGCTTTCTGGTTCTGGTGAATCGCCAGAATCAGATGATAAATAATGGTGCGGTCAATCAGTCCCAGCATGTCTTTGACATCCTGATGCTGAATCGCTCCCTGACCATAGGCAATCGCCTGATCGGTCAACGACAAGGCATCACGTAATGAACCTTGC
Organism: Acinetobacter sp. RRD8; assembly: GCF_031844225.1. Lineage (GTDB taxonomy): Bacteria > Pseudomonadota > Gammaproteobacteria > Pseudomonadales > Moraxellaceae > Acinetobacter. Next base: position 22,746 of record NZ_JAUZUU010000010.1, on the reverse strand, counting down.
GCAGATTCAGCAATCTGCCAGATGGCATCCTGATCAGACTGAATGCTTTCTTTGCTAAGAATATGGCCTAGATGTTCAGTAATTTCATCGACTGCCAATGGACGCAAAGTAAATTGCAGACAGCGAGAAATTACGGTAATGGGTAGTTTTTGCGGATCGGTGGTTGCAAATAGGAATTTGACATGTTCTGGCGGTTCTTCCAGCGTCTTTAACAGCGCATTGAAAGAATGCGTGGAGAGCATGTGCACTTCATCGATCAGGTAGACTTTAAAGCGACCTTGAGTCGGTGCATAAGGCACATTGTCGAGCAACTCACGTGTATCTTCCACCTTGGTGCGTGACGCCGCATCAATTTCAATCAGGTCAATAAAACGACCTTCATTGACTGCGGTACAGGTTGCACAGACTTCACAAGGCGTCGAGGTAATACCGGTTTCACAGTTCAAGCACTTCGCCAAAATACGTGCAATCGTGGTTTTTCCAACACCACGCGTTCCCGTAAACAAATAGGCATGATGCAAACGACCACGTTCGAGCGCGCTGGTTAAAGCACGTGATACATGGTTTTGCCCCACTAATTCATTGAAATTACGAGGACGGTATTTTCGCGCAAGTACTTGATACATGTATGCTCCTTTTTACAGGTCTAAGCATACTGTTTTTTTATGAAATAGTGAAATGAATGCCGGTTTATAAAGAATAAAAATCCCTTAATCAAACTCATTGAAAAAGGGATATAAAACAAATGCTTTTTTAAAATTAGACGGATTCAAACAAGATAAAGTCACTTTGCATCTGGTAGCGTTTGCCTGTTTGATCTTCACGAATTTCCAGAACATGCTTTTTCAGATCGACATAGAGCAGATTTCGGGTATCGACATTCAGCAGTTCAATCTTTTGTTGTGATTCATCCTGAAACCGAATCTGCCCACTCATCGTTTCAATTTTATTATGTCCACTTAAACTTTCACGCTGTAAAGTAAAGGTCTGATCTTCATTCAAGGTCAAGGCCACTGCCATACCCGGACAATCTTCACAACTTGAAAAACATCCCATACATGGCGTCGTGCCCTGATAACTCCCAACCCAGACAGGAATCTGAGCTTTGGCTTCCATCACCGTTTTTGCAGCTGGCTGATTCGGCTCCTGATATCCGAACAACGCACTGCTTGCGACCAGAGGAATCACCAGCACTTTTTTCATTACTTCACACCACAGCCATGGACTGCGCGACAAAATAACATATTTAGCTAACGGGCTAAACTCCCAAATCAGGGATATTTAGCGCCAGCCTTTGCGACCGGTCAGTACCGCATCCGCACAGCGCAAGGTTTCTTGCGTCAGGCCCCAAAGACGGTAATCTCCAGTTAATGAACCTGTCGGGAAATTATGCGTATAGGCAAAACTCAAACCGCGCTCAGGATCGCACCAGGCACCAGAGCCATTAAACCCCATATGACCAAAACCTTTAGAGGCTTTTCCTAAAGTGAGAACACGGTGATAACCCAAGCGCCAGTGCATCGGTAAAGGCATGATCCGATCGCGTGTTTTGTACTGCACCTGACTCAGTCGCTGGAACACCTCAGGCGAAATCAGTTGCTGACCTTGCCATTCACCATGACTGGCCAGCATGGCATAGATTTTTGCCAGACTCTCTGCGGTAAAGACACCGTTAGCAGATGGGATAATGGCTTTTAGCCCCTGTTCACTAAAAAAACTAAATTTCTTCATGCCTTTGGGAATCATGGCATCCTGAAAATCCTGAGGATCCTGCCCGCTAAAGACCAAGGCTCGCTCCATCAGGTTCGGCTTTCTTGGTGTGGTTTTTTTCGAAGTCTGTGTTTGAGACTTGGTTATCTTAGGCTTTAAAATAGGTAAGGCCACCCGAGCCAACTCATTCGTCGGCACGCTGAAATAGGCGCCATTTAATTGTAATGGCTGAACCAGATATTCCTTCATCAGTACACCCAGTTTTTTACCTGTTGCTTTTTCCAGTACACCACCCACCTGCCAGCCAAAGGTCAGCGGTTGATAAGCGGCATCTGTAGCAACCTGAAAACGTGGTTCTGCTGTCGCAATCCGGTCCAGCATATGCGACCAGTCGGCCATTTCAGTGGCATCATCAATCATATTACGGATATCAAACAGGCCACTTTGATGACTCAGCATATGCGCCAGAGTAATATTTTCTTTACCCTTTTGTGCAAATTCAGGCCAGTATTCTGCAACCGGTCGATCATAATCCAGATAACCTTGACTCACCAGAATGTGCGCCAAAGTCGCCAGCACACCTTTGCCTGTGGAATAACACAGCGACATGGTATCCGGTTGCCAGTTTTCAGTGACAGACTTTTTACCGGTATAAATATCGACGACCTTTTGTCCCTCAAAATATACCACCAGTGCGGCACCACCCTGTTCGGTACGTGCATCCTGCAAACGGCTAAACTGACGGGCAAGGTCACTGAAACGCTCATCGACATTGCCCTGATAATTGTGCTGATCAGCAAACAGATAATCTTTAATTGGCTGCATCATTCTATCCATAGAATATTGATCCCTTAAAATGAAAAAGCCTAAATCGGGTTTAGGCTTTTGATCCAGATTTAAATCGCTTTGATATGACCGGTGACATGCGGTTTTTGACTCTTACTGTTTCGAATCAGGAAATCTGTCTCATTCGCTGCCTGCGCGGTCAGGAACTCAACTTTAGATGGCAAGTACATCGGCAACTTGAACCAGACATCAACTTCATAAGCATCTGGCAATGACAGATTCGCCAGTGCTTTGGCTTTGCTCCACATACCATGTGCAATTGCCTGTTTAAAGCCAAAGGCTTTCGCTGTAACTGCATGAATATGAATCAGGTTAAAGTCACCTGAGGTCATGGCATAACGGCGACCCGTATTCTCCGAGATGCTCCATTCATTATTCAGTTTGTATTCTGGCGCTTGGCTTTCTGCAGGTTTAGCAGCCGCTTTAGCATTGGTCTTTTGACGTGACAGATAAGTGGTTAATGCTTCAACTACGACCTCACCTGCCACTTTGACTGTAGTAATGAAATCAAACTGCACACCTTTATCATGTGGCTGCAATTCGCCAAATTTGCATGCTAGGGTCAAGGTTTCATTGACGCCGATTTTACGGTATTGCTTCACTTGGTTACGGATATGTACCAGACCCAAGATCGGAAACGGAAATGCTTCTGAAGTCATCATGTGCATTTGTAGACTTTGTGAAAGCACCGTCAGATAGATTGCTGGAATATAACCATTATTTTTAAAACCGCAGACTTCATTATAGGCTTTCAGATGTTTTTGATCGACCTTGAATGAATCCACCTCATATTCAACTTGCGGTAGAACTTTTTCAGCTTTCGGCTTTTTAAAAATCAAGCCTTGAATCACTTTTGGATAGGCTAAATAAGGTTTTGGAAGTTGACTAAAATGGCGCGTATTCATACTGAACCTTTAAAATATTCTTTTCATTTATATATGAGTGGAGTTCTCTCTCCCTTTGGGAGAGAGTTAGAGAGAGGGCTAAAAAAAGGCCCCTAATCTCCCTCTCCTAAATCCTCCCCCTGAGCTTCAATAAAGCGCAAGAGAGAACTTGAATGCTTTAAGCCCCTAAAAGACTTTGACCACATACACGTACCACGTTGCCATTTAAACCTGTTGATGCAGTAGCAGCAAACATTGCAATCGTTTCTGCAACATCGACAGGTAGACCGCCTTGACTCATCGAATTCATACGGCGGCCCGCTTCACGGATCGCAAATGGAATCGCAGCCGTCATTTGTGTTTCGATAAAGCCCGGTGCAACGGCATTAATGGTTATACCATTTTTTAAAGTTGGTGCTGTGAATTTCACCACACCAATCACACCCGCTTTAGACGCTGCATAGTTGGTTTGACCCAGGTTACCTGCAATGCCTGAAATTGAGGATACACAGATAATACGACCATTGGCATTTAGACCATCGTTGGAGATTAAATAGTCATTTACACGTTCAATCGCCGACAGGTTGATGTTAATCACCAGATCCCACAGTTCAGGCTTCATATTGGCCAAGGTCTTGTCACGGGTAATTCCGGCATTGTGCACAATGATGTCTAAGCCGCCATGCTCTGCTGCCGCTGCCTTGATCTTCTCACCTGCATCTGCAGCTGTAATATCAATAGCCAAGGTAGAACCGCCGATCTCACTAGCTACACGATCAAGGTCAGCCTGCTGTTGTGGAACATCCAGACAGATGACATGTGCACCATCACGGGCCAATACATGGGCAATCGCTTCACCAATACCACGGCTTGCGCCTGTCACAACCGCAGTTTTACCCGCTAATGGCTTGGTCCAGTCTACGTCTACTTTTTCAGCAGGTGAAACACGAATCACCTGACCAGAAACATAGGCAGAACGTGGAGAAACTGCAAAACGTAAAGCAGACTCAAGGTTTGCTTCTGCACCAGCATCTACATAGATCAGGTTCGCTGCAATTCCCTTTTTAAACTCTTTACCAACAGATTTTACAAAACCTTCCAGTGCACGTTGAGCGATTGACTGACTGACTGATTTAGCAGTTTCAGGCGTAGTCCCTACAATCACGACACGGCCAGAACTTTGGATTTGACGCGCAATCGGGTTAAAGAAATCATAAAGTGATTTTAACTGTTCTGAATTTTCGATCCCTGAAGCATCAAAAATAACGACCTTGAATTTTGATTCTTTATCGCCCGGGTTAAATGCACCCAGATTCAGCCCAGATGCTGCAGCCGCCTGTTGCAACTCAGCATTATTACCTGCATAGCTGTTGGCATGAATATTTGCCAGAACCTGAGCAATAGCACCCGTCAATGGACTTGCTGGTGCTGCGCCCAATAATACTGCGCCTTTTACCACCGGCGTAGCAGACTCAAAACGGTCTAAAGAAGTTGGGGATGGCAGACCCAAATTTTTAATGACAAATTTACCAATAGGAGATTTTGCAAAAGTTTGGTACTGATCAGTCATGTTTATTATCTCTCATACAAATTAATTTTTGGTTGATCTAAAGTTATCCTTAAACTTCAATATGATGCCAGACACTTATATTTCAACAGATCCACCAGATTCTGCCCAATCATACTTGAGATAATAGGCAGATGACTTGACCTGAGCGCAGCCTGTAATGTCATTGTAGTCAATACAGCCTATCTTCTTCTGTGCTAATGTAAGCGCCAAGAAGACGATCTATTTGCCTGGTAAAGCCTTATGAGCAAAACAACTCAAGATAATCCAGCAGTCGAGAACTCTGCGACAGAAACTGTGTCAAAACCATCAACGCGTAGCAAGCGTAGCACTAAAAATCCTGATACAGCCAATGCCACAGAAAAAAGTCCGGCTAAAACCACACGTACACGCAGTACATCTGCACGTACCAAAAAAACGACTTCAAGCCAACAAGATTCAACATCTATAACACAGACTTCTGTTCAACAGGAACCAAACATGAGCCAAAATACAGTTCGCCGCGTTGCTATTATTGGTGGTAACCGCATTCCATTTGCACGTTCTAACGGTGCTTACTTTACGGCATCCAATACTGATATGTTCACAGCAGCCCTGAATGGTCTGGTTGAACGTTTTAACCTTCAAGGTCAACGCTTAGGTGAAGTGGTTGCAGGTGCTGTACTGAAACACAGCCGCGATTTCAACATGACTCGTGAATGTGTACTAAATACTGCTCTTGCACCGGAAACCCCTGCTTATGACATTCAGCAAGCATGTGGTACTGGCCTTCAAGCGGCATTTCTGGTAGCGAACAAGATTGCTCTAGGTCAAATCGAAGTAGGCATTGCAGGTGGTGTAGATACGACTTCTGATGCACCGATTGCTTTTGGTGACGGTTTACGTAAAGCATTACTTGAGCTAAATATCGCGAAAACTGCAAAAGACCGTCTGAAAGCATTGACCAAGATCAATGTGAAAGACCTGATGGATGCACCAAAAAATGGTGAACCGCGTACAGGTCTGTCTATGGGTGATCATCAGGCGATTACCACACTGGAATGGGGAATTTCCCGTGAAGCGCAAGATGAACTGGCTGCATCTTCACACCAGAAAATGGCTGCAGCTTATGAAGAAGGTTTCTTTGATGACCTGATTACACCATTCTTGGGTCTTCAACGTGACAATAACCTGCGTGCTGATTCTTCAGTTGAGAAGCTGGCAAAACTTAAACCTGCTTTTGGTAAAGGTGATGCCCGTACCATGACAGCAGGTAACTCTACGCCACTGACAGATGGTGCTTCTTGTGTGCTATTGGCTTCTGAAGAATGGGCGAAGGCAAATGGCCATGAAGTGTTGGCTTACCTGACTTTCCAGGAAACTGCCGCAGTTGATTTCGTTGAGAAAAAAGAAGGCTTGTTGATGGCGCCTGCTTATGCAGTGCCACGTATGCTGGAGCGTGCGGGTCTGAAACTGCAAGACTTCGACTATTATGAAATTCATGAGGCTTTTGCATCTCAAGTATTGTCTACGCTGAAAGCTTGGGAAGATCCGAAATTCTGTAAAGAGCGTTTAGGTTTAGACGCTCCACTGGGTTCAATTGACCGTGCAAAACTGAACGTAAAAGGCTCTTCACTTGCTGCTGGTCACCCATTTGCAGCAACCGGCGGTCGTATCATTGCGACAGCAGCAAAACTGATTAACCAGAAAGGTTCAGGCCGCGTACTAGTGTCCATCTGTGCCGCCGGTGGTCAAGGTGTCACAGCGATTATTGAAAAATAATTGTTCCCACTATAAAAAAAGCCCCTCAATTCAGGGGCTTTTTTTATGACTTATTAATTTGGCAGTGGGTTATTTTTGAAGTATTCATCCACTTTATTCCACGGCGCAGTCGATGCTACACCTTTCACCATATTCTGGTTCACACCCTGACAAAGTGCGCTGTCTGGCGTCAAGTGAAAAGCATTCACATTTGGGTCCATATAAGGAATTGAACCTGGACGGCGCTGGAAATAGAAGTTTAACCAATCGACGATAGCTTCAAAGCCATAATTCGACATGGCCCAGGCACTATTATGCCCGCCCCAATGATGACCAAATTCATGTGCAATAATTCGATAACCAGATAATCTGTAATGGCCATAGAATAACCAAGTATCTACTCCTAATACTGCTCCACCACCTAAACCACCACCCATATTGGTAATGCCAAGATTAATTTCATTGCGGTTAAGAATTTCCCGATAGATCCGGACATAATCTTCTGGCTGAAAGAAACCATTCGGCCCTTCTACCTGACCATCATTGCCAAAAAAATCGTGTCCCATGACCGCTTTATGGTTAAACCATAAGGTTTCAAATTCTGGAGTACTGAGCATATAGGCCAGATTGGTCATCATCATGACCCATTCCCGGGCATAGACCGGCGTAATACGACACCATTTATTCGGTTCATCATAGGTACCAAAATAAATTTTCCATTTGGCTTTAATCTGGTTCAGCTTTTTGACGTGCTCATCGGTCTCAGAGTTAATTTTCAGATCAAAAATATTGCTTGGATTTTGCGTGGTCTGACTCAGACCTGCTAGCTGGATCGAGCCTGTGCCATCGAGCAACGGGAAACGGGATTGATCGGTCAGTTTGAGATCAAAGCTGGCATTCGAAAATGGCGTCAACTGATCCAGCTTTGCCAGAATCACCCAGTCTTCTGAGTTTTTAATCTTGGCACGAATCTGCAAATCACGTACAGGCACAGCACTGTAGCTTTGCAAATGCAGGCGATTGCCATTTAGGGTTGCCGATAAAATATGGTCCATATAGACATGACGCTGGCTGCTATTGGTCAAGGTTTCCCATGATTCACCATCCTGCAAGACACGGCTTCTCTCGCGTGCTTTAGATTCGGTTAAAATCATAGCTTGGTTTAGCTGGGTGGATTTATTCTGTTGCAGGGTCAGCATTGGCAGAATATAAATTTTCTGATTGGCCATGTGTAATAGATTCTGACCATAAATATAAAGATCGCTGGCTTTAGCTATTCGGCTGCTCTGGTTTTGCCCTTTTAAAATATAGTCTCGAAAGGTATCCACACTTTTATTAGGTAAGATAGACTCCAAGTTAAAGGATTTTTCCTTGTAACTTTCTACAGTGCCATCATTCCGTGACACATAGACCAGGCCATCGTTATGGCGATGCATGACTGCCGACAAATTGGTTTCTATTAAAATGGGCGTAATATTATTTCCATTTTCCTGAATCTGATTGATATCGTGGACATAAGTCATACCATCCGGCACGCTGGTATACAGATAGTCGCCCATGACCTCCATACGTGCATTACAGTTGCGTGCACAGCCCGGCAAGCTGAGCCGTGCAAATTTGCGGGCCTTTAAATGGTTTTGCGCTGTCACATCACTTTGACGCCAGACATTGATCCGGCCTTCAATATCAGGTACATACACATAACGGTCGTCAGCAGTCACTGCATTGCTATGTACCAGCGCATAATTAAGCGCATCGCCCCACCATACACCTATGCCGAGTGCCATAATGAAGCTCGGCTGCTCACCACTAATATCTAGAATATCAATTCGGTTCGAGCCATAATTGGCCACATACAAACGCCCTGCATGAATTTCCAGATCATTCAGGCTGTCCCATTTTTTGGCCAGACCCGAAATTTTCATAGGATCAATCGCACTGAGTGCACGTTTTTGTTTTAAGTCATAACGTAGAATATTCGATTCGGCCTGACTATTGGCAATATAAAGCACATCGCCATTTACCACCATGGCGGTGGGATTCCAGATTTTCAGACCGAAATTCCCTGCTGTTAATTCCGAACCTACATCCAGAACCTTAAATTCCGCAATTTTGCTCAGTTGCTCACCCGAACCTGGTGAAATTACGAAATCCGGAAGCGTCTGCTGTGGCGTACTGCTATCACCTCCTCCACCCCCACAACCAGACATCAGCAACACGATGGACACTGACAAAGTCACTCGTCTAAATAGCATTGAATTCCCCAATAAATTTTAAAATTAAAATAAAAAATCAATGTCTTATATCTTAATTTTCAGTTGGGTTCGAGCATAAAAAATGAGGACTTGATCAAGTCCTCATCGCTGAATATTTCACCTTTCGCATTCTGAAAAGGGAGTCTAAACTGTGTGGTATTTTTTATGGCATATTTTATGATGAGATTTTCCGATAATCCGGCTGGAGCCCTAGTCTGGCTTCTAGATGATCATAAATCCACTGAAAGATAAAGGTATATACAAGAATACAAAGGGTTAGAGCTAAGTCCAGCAAAAAGGCCTGAGCCAGACTCATGTGTAAGGCATAAGCCACCATCGGAATGGTCGCCAGCATCAAACCGCCTTCAAAGCCAATTGCATGAGCAATTCGCACTTTAACGCTTCTTTTCAAACGATGTTTTGCTTCAAATTTTTCAAAATAATGATTAAACAGCATGTTCCAGAGTACTGAAGTCACGGCCATAGCAATCCCGAGTGCACCGGTGACCTCAAGCGGCATATGCATCAATGTACTTAGCAGGACAGCGATCACGACCAGTAAAATGCCTTCATATAAAGCCGCATGAATCAACCTTCTTTTGGAAATTAACATATCAAATCAGCTCAATTCATTACATGATGCAAGAATTTTATTTCTTTAAATCTGACTATTCGAGTTAGAATCTATCAGTAAAAATGAAAGATAAAATTATGAATGTTAATCAGGAACAGCTGCTGATGTTTAAAACTGTGATGGAAACCGGTTCTTTCTCTGCAGCTGCCCGTCAACTGGGTAAAGTACCTTCCGCAGTCAGCATGGCCATTGCCAATCTGGAAATTGATTTAAATCTGGAACTGTTTCAGCGTATAGGTCGTGAACCGAAACCGACCGCACAGGCGCAAGTATTGTATGAAAAAACCCAGCAGCTACTGGTAGAAATGAACCAGTGGAAACAGCATGCTCAAGCTCTAAGTTCAGGCCTGGAATCTGAACTGAATATTGTGGTGGTTTCAGAATTACTGCATACGCGTTGGACCGATTATATCGTGTTACTGGAACAGGAATTTCCTGCACTGCAAGTCAATGTATTTAGTGCACCTCAGGAAGATGCACATCGTATGCTGTTCGAAGGTTCAGCGCAGCTGGCCCTGATGTTTGAACGCGAACAACTGGAAACACGGGAACAGTTTGTGGAATTGAAACGTGAGGTACTGGTCGCTGTAATCGCCAAACAGCATCCCCTAAGTCAATTCGATCAAGTCAGTTATGAACAGATTTTGCAAAACAGGCAGATTGTGGTGGCCAGTCGGGATCGCACCATCAAGCCGGAACTACTCTTTTCACGAAATTACTGGCGCACCGACAACCATCACTCGGCTTGCAGCATGATTCAGCAAGGACTGGGCTGGGGGGTTCTGCCATTCGAAATGCTGAATGAGCAGCCACATTTGCAAGATCAGTTACAGGTTCTCAACCTGCTCGATTTCACCCCAAAGTTTGAATATTTTGTTGATCTGGTCTGGAGCAGAGAAACCCGATTAGGCACAGCTGCTCATTTTTTGATTAATCACTTGCGCAAACAACGTAAAACCGGGCATTAATCACAGAAATTCAACGACAGTCTACTTGGTAAACCGGCCATTTATGATATATAAGAAAGCATAAGCAATAACCATAGAACTAGATCGTAATGACATTAACTGCATTAAACCAATTAAAAAACTTGACGACCATTGTGGCAGACAGCAGTGATTTGAGTGCCATTGAAAAATTTCGTCCGCTTGATGCAACCACCAATCCATCGCTGATTACTGCAGCAGCGAAACAACCTGAAAATCAGGCCTTGATTGAAGCTGCTTTTCAGCAAGCCCAGCAAGAAGGCTATACAGATGACGCCCTGATTGAACGTACCATTGATATTTTGACGGTCAAATTCGGTGTAGAAATCTTAAAACTGATTGAAGGTCGTGTTTCAACGGAAGTCGATGCTTCGCTGTCCTTTAATACTGAAGCTACCATTGCCAAAGCCAAAGAGTTACTGGCACTTTATGCGCAATATGGAATTGACTCAGACCGCATTCTGATCAAGATCGCGTCTACCTGGGAAGGCATTCAGGCAGCGAAAGCACTGGAAGAACAAGGCATTCATACCAATCTGACTTTATTGTTTGGTCAGCATCAGGCCCATGCCTGTGCCGATGCCAAAGTGACTCTAATCTCGCCTTTTGTCGGCCGTATTCTGGACTGGTACAAAAAAGCTGAAGGCGTTGAGTCTTACCCCATTGAACAAGATCCGGGGGTCTTATCAGTTAAGCGTATTTATGAGTTCTATAAAGCACATGGTATTCAGACTGAAATCATGGGCGCCAGCTTCCGAAGTATTGATCAGGTACTAGGCTTGAGCGGCTGTGATCTGCTCACGGTAGCGCCAAATTTATTGGCCGAACTAGAAAATGATCAACGTGAAGTGCGAGCTCAACTCTCAGCCAAAGATATTCAAGTTCAAGGTGAACTCAGTCCAATCAGCCATGCCGATTTTGATGCACAATTGAAACAGGATCCGATGGCCAGTGAATTACTGCAAGGTGGGATCGACGGCTTCATTAAAGCACGTGAACAACTGGCTGCTTTATTACGTGAAACTTTCCTGAGTACCACTGAAATTTAAAGAAAATTCGGCAAATTTCTCCAAGCCGATGTTGCTATAATGCCACATCGGCTTTTTTGTTCATGCGAGTTTTTCGTGTTTGGTATCATAGATCTAACGACCTTTATCATTGGAACCACGTTGATTGTGTTACTGCCTGGGCCGAACTCCCTGTATGTCATGTCGATTGCCTCCCGTTTTGGGATTAAGACTGGATATATGGGTGCCTTGGGGGTTTATACCGGTGATCTGATCCTGATTATATGTACGGCATTGGGAGCAGCTTCTTTACTGCATGCCTTTCCGGTACTGTTTATTGCCCTGAAAATTATCGGAGCAATCTATCTCAGTTACTTGGGTATCAAGCTAATCATTGCGGCCTACCAGACTTTCTTTCCGGAAAAGTCATCACAACGCGTCCAGATTAAAAAGACGACTCCAGATACGGTAGAATCTGTTCAGCCCTTTCGTACTGCGCTCACAATCAGTATTTTAAATCCCAAAGCGATTCTGTTTTATCTGTCTTTTTTTGTGCAGTTTGTCGATCCTGCCTATCCTTATCCAGCCCTGACATTCACGCTTCTGGCTGTAATCTTGCAATTGATCAGTATGACCTATCTGTCGATCCTGATTTTTTCTGGTGTAAAACTGGCCTCCTATTTCAATCAGAACTATAAAGTGACTGCCAGCTGTGTCGCGGCGGTTGGGATCCTGTTTTGCGGTTTTGGCCTTAAACTGGCGACTTCAACTTTCTAGCAATGACCGGCTTCAAGCCAGCAGACCTCTGGATAAAATTGTTAAAAACATTGTGTTGATACGTGAAAAGCGTATGATTTAAACGCATTTAAAAATAGTGTCATGGATGATGCCAAAACTTTTACAAGATCTCTCCTTTCCCGCCATCATGGCCGGTTTTATTACCTGCATGATTGGTATCAGTGTTTCTGCCGTACTGGTTATTGAAGCTGCGCAAAGCCTGGGTGCCAATCAGGCACAGATCAGTTCCTGGTTGTGGGCACTGGGTATCGGCATTGGAGTTTCCGGGTTTCTGCTTTCCTGGAAATATCGCTATCCGATTTCAACCGCCTGGTCGACTGCCGGTCTGGCGCTGGTCATTGCTTCTGCCGGTCACTATAGTCTGGGGGAAGCAATTGGCGCTTTTCTGATTTCTGGTGTCCTGATTGCCTGTCTGGGATTCTTTGGAATTTTCGAGCGAATTTTTCAGTTTATTCCACAAAGTTTGACCAGTGCCATGCTAGCAGGTGTGTTATTAAAATTTGGCATCTCAGTGTTTGGTAGTTTGCAACAGTCATGGGAATTTGTGCTTTGTGTACTGGCGATTTATCTGGTTTCCAAAAAACTGAGTACGCGCTATAGCATCGTGATTACCGTGTTGATGGCTATTGCCCTTTGTCCGTTCTTTATTAATTTTACTATTCCACAGCTGAACTGGAGTATTGCCCAGCCGGTCTGGACTACGCCTGAATTTAGCCTACAGGCTATTTTAGGACTGGCTTTACCCTTAATGGTGATTAACCTGGCATCGCAATACCTGCCCGGCTTGGCTGTGATTAAAAGTTATGGCTATCCACCCAAGGTCAATCCGATTTTAGGCTGGACGGGTATTACCCAGGCGATGCTGGCACCCTTTGGCTGTTTCAGTGTCAATCTTGCCGCAATCAGTGCGGCAGTCAGTCTGGATGCCCAAGCGCATCCTGATCCGGCCAAACGTTATATTGCAGGGATGAGCTGCGGCCTGTTTTATATTCTGATGGGTTTTTTTGCTGCGACCTTGACCAGTGTACTGATGGCTTTTCCAGGGATTCTGATTACAGTCTTGGCAGGCATTGCCCTGTTTGGCACCATTGGCCACAATATTGCGCTGGCTTTTCAGGACAGTCATGACCGTGAAGCTGCACTGATGACGTTCTTGTTTAGCGCCTCTAATATCCAGTTTTTTGGTATTGGCTCCGCTTTTTGGGGACTGCTACTGGGTTTGATGGTTTATTTGCTGTTTAAGCTGAAACCGCAAGTGGCATAAGCTTATTGTAGAAATGAAGCAGCTACTTTGTCTGCCTTTTTAATGTCCTGCAGTTTGGGAAAATAGGTTAATCACCACCACACCGGAAATGATCAGTGCAATCCCGATAAAAGCGGGCAAATCCAGCGCCTGCTTAAAGATTACATAGCCTACGATTGCCGTAAGAACAATGCCTACTCCCGCCCAGATCGCATAGGCAATGCCTAAAGGAATGACTTTAATCACCTGAGACAATAAATAAAATGCTATACAGAATAAAATGACTACTGCCAGAGATGGCCATAATCGGGTAAAGCCTTCTGACTTCACCAGAAATGTTGATCCAGTCACTTCGGCAATAATAGCCAACGCCAACAACAAATATGCCCATGAGACAGGATTCATTTTTTAAACTCCAAACAATTTTTCAATGATTGCTGTCGGGACGATCTGACATGATCACTCTTGAGAGATTCATTTTGCACCGTTTTCTCTTCAAGGGGAAAGCTGATGTAAAAAATCCAGGGTTTTGACAAAGGTTTGCTGACTTTCCTTTTTTCCCATAAAAAACTGATATTCATGAATGAGCCAGGCCTTAGACTCTGGATAAAATATTTCAGTCACAGGAACCTGCTGTTCCTTCAAAGCTTTTACAAATGGTAGCGACTGAGTATCGGTCAGAAAATCCTTGTTCCCGCCACTGATGAACACTGGCGGATAAGACGGCGTAATATACTGAATCGGAGAAATCTGCTTTAAAAACTCGGCATCATGTTTACGATCGCCGGTATAAGCCTGAATCAGGTTAAAGACACCCCATTCGATAATTTTCATTTCCTCAGGTGCTGTGCTGGCAAATGCTTCCAAGTCATAAATTCCACAATGCAAGATTAAACCTTTAAGCTGCGCGGGTTGCAGATGAGGCTGAATACCGGATTGGTCGGCAAATACAGGATTGGTCAAAAGCGCGGCGTAATGGCTGGCCATATTCGCCCCGGCAGAATCTCCGGCCAGATATAAGTTCTGGGCATCGATTTGGTAGGTGTCTGTATAGGTATCGAGAAATTCAAGTGCCTGATTGATCTGGTGTAACTGGCTTGGATAGGTCACTTGTGGCGCAAACTGATATTGCACGGATACCACGTTATAGCCCTGTGCCGCCAGCAGCTTGAAATAACCGCGTGCATGTTCTTTAGAACCTGAAATCCAGCCGCCGCCATGAATCCAGACAATGGTCGGTCGTGGGCCAATACTGGCAATATTCTGCGGCTGATACAGATCCAGAGATAATTTCTGTTGCGGCGCATAGGCAATATTCTGCTGCACGATAACCGCACTAGGTGCATAACGATCCATCACTTTTTGCTGCAAGCCTGTGGTCAGGTTAAAAGCACCGGCAATGACTTTACTGTTCTGTGCGGTCTGACAGCCGGAAAGAATAACTGAACTTATGAGCAAAAGATGAATGGCAAAAAACCTCAAAACTGTCCCCTATACATGATCTAAAAACAGGCTACGGCAGTTTAAACTATCCTGCTGCAAACAAGGACTATTCATCCTCTTATTTTTGATCACTAAAACTGCAATTCCGAGTTTTTTACTCTGTTTTTTCCATCACTTTTACATGAAAAATATTTGTAATTTAATGAGTTTTTTCAATTTTACCGCTTTTTTGCAATTGCACCCGCCACAGCACTGTGCTATCAATAAACCAAGCCTAAAAATCAGACAACCTGCGGAGAAAAACCATGGCTTATCAACATATTTTAGTCCCAGTGGACGGTTCAGAAATTTCCTTTTCTGCAGTACGACATGCTGCCAAAATTGCCAAGGCATTCGGTAGTCAGCTTTCCCTGATCAGCCTGATCGCAGAAGATCCTTTTACCGAGGCTGATTTCTATTACAGCTCCTCCATCATGAAGGAATATTTTATCGAGGCACATGCCAATGCCAAAAAGGCCTTGAAAGAAGCCACTGCCATCGCAGCCGGTGAAGGTATTGAAGCGCAATCCCGCATTGTCACAGGTTTAGTCAATGCAGAGCATATTGCTGAAACCGCGGGTGAAGTGAAAGCAGACCTGATTGTTATGGGTTCTCATGGCCGTAAAGGCTTCCAGAAAATGATTCTGGGCAGCTTTGCACAAGATGTATTGGGTGCGAGTGAAATTCCCGTACTGATCGTGAAAAAATAATCCTGACGCTGCGCATCTTCAAGATGCGCAGTACTTGCTACTTTACATTTGAACCTCTAGCAAAACATGCTGTGGAGATTTACTCGCTCAAACCACCCCCGCTTACTGCAATAATAAATATGAGGAAGCACCATGAATAACTATGATCATCTTCTCGTAGCACTCGATGAGTCCTCGATTTCCTATGCTGCCGCAGATCACGCCCTGGAACTGGCCAAAGTATTTCATAGCCATGTCACTTTACTCAGTGTGATTGCGGTAGATCCCTTTAAGGGCGTAGATTTTTACAAAGTTGCTCCAGCAGTCACAGATTACTTTATGCATGCAGAACAAAATGCGCTGGATCGTTTAAATGAACTGAAACTGAACTTTGTTCGTGATGGCATCCAGGTGACGACAAAAATCCTGCATGGCATGGCACCGTCAGAAGGCATTATACAGGCTGCAAATGAATCCCCGACCGATATGATCATTATGGGTTCACATGGTCGTAAAGGTCTGCAGAAACTCATGCTGGGCAGTGTCGCTCAAAATGTTCTGGCACTTTCCTCTATTCCAGTACTCATCGTCAGACAATAAGATGCTTGATCAAAGCCTGTATGATGCAGGCTTTTAGCGAAGTTTTTGATTTAACTCACTTAAGAAAATTTCAGCATCAAGCTGGCTTTGAAATACTTTTTTGTATTCTCCGACCTGCTGAATGGAATGCGGCGTATATTGAATGGAGATTTCAAGTAAGCCATTTTCAGGATTCTTGCTGACATGTACGGCAATAATATGCTGGCTATTTAAATAAAAACCATCTTCAATTTTCACTAACATATCTTGGACAACCTCTAGTAAGCGAATCTGTAGATCCCTTTACCTAGCTTACAGCTTAATAAACAAATACTCTTTTCCGTATAATCATACTGTAACACCCTTTGGTACTTACCTAGGCCTTTAGAGAAATTCAACTGTATTTAAAGCCAGCGTTTGAAATAAACAGGAAATAAAAAACCGGATCAGGTCGATCCGGTTTTTTATGAATATTGATGTTATACGCTGAGCATACTATTGAGTGTCTCAGACACGTTTTTAGATTTAACCAGTGGCTTTAAGGTTTCAAGCTGTGCTTTCACTTCACTGCGTTGCGGTTCTGCCAAGGTATACCAGCGTGACAATACCTGTAGCAAACGTGAGCCTACAATCGGATTTTTCTCGTCCAGATATTTCGCCAGACTAATAAAATGCTGTACGCCAAAGCTCCAGGTATTGACCGGATTGGCATTCAGACCACCACTCACGGCACGGATACGGTTAGGCACCGCCAAATCATAATCCGGATGCTGGGTCAGATACGCAATGGTTTCATCTGTTGCTTTTGGATGTGCTGCCTGAACCATAAACCATTGGTCTAAAGACAAGGCTTCATCTTCAAAGCGGCTATAAAAATCTGCCAGAGCTTCTTCTGCTTGTGGCGCATCATTCCAGACCAGAACTTTCAGTGCACCCAAACGTTCAGACATATTGCCTGTGTGATATTGCTCATAGGCTAAATCAAAGGCGAATGCATCTCCCTGACGAGCCATCATCGTGAGCATGATGTTTCTTAAGGCGCGCACGCCCATCGCTTGCGAAAATTCAGATTGCAGATCAGGATCCAGATTGAGATAAGTTTCTTTCGCAGTTTCCCCAAAGGCACGTGCCAAGGTATGCAGCAAAGCCTCACGCTTTTCCTGAATCAGGACCGGATTATAATTCTGATCAATACGGCTACCTAAATAACCTTCAGATGGTACATCAAACAAACGTGATGCCAACAGCGGATCTTTTTCAATCACATCCGGCAAGGTATTAAGCATAGCCTCGATATAAATTTCTGCAGGCTGGTCATCCAGCAAGATACGCTCGAGTAAGGTCTGAGTTGCTTGCCACTGGTTAAAACCATTCGTTTCATATTGCAACAGGAAAGCCAGTTCTTTTTCTGAATAGTCAAAGTCCAGATTTACCGGAGCAGAGAAATTGCGCAGCAAGGACACCACCGGTTTTGCTGTCACACCGCTAAATTCGATCGTGGCTTCATCCTGATCAAACAGATACACGCCATCTTTGACGCCATTTTCAAAGAGTGCTTCAGAAGTTAGCGTTAGCTGTTCACCGCTTTCAGCATCAAACAATGCCAAAGCCACGGGAATGGGTACTGCTTTCAGATTTGGATATTTAGCATGGGTTTTCAGGCTTTGCTTAAAGCTGAGGCGATAGATTTGGGTCTCTACATCATATTCAGCTTTTGCTTGAAGTTTAGGCGTACCCGGCTGGTTATACCAGGTCAGGAAATTTGAAAGATCTACACCTGAACCTGCTGTTAGTGCAGCCACCCAATCCTCAACCGTTACCGCCTGACCATCATGACGGCGGAAATATTCATCGGTTCCCTGACGGAATTTTTCCTTGCCAAGCAAGGTCGCCATCATGCGGTTAATTTCCGCACCTTTTTCATAAACAGTGGCAGTATAGAAGTTATTAATTTCTACAAAATGATCTGGACGCGGTGGATGTGACAATGGTCCTGAATCTTCCGGGAACTGATGTGCTTTCAGAACCGCTACATCATCAATACGCTGTACCGCAGCCGACTGCAAATCTTCCGAGAAAGACTGGTCACGGAATACAGTCAAGCCTTCTTTCAAACATAACTGGAACCAGTCACGACAGGTAATCCGGTTACCTGTCCAGTTATGGAAATATTCATGTGCAATGACTGACTGTACTCGCATGATGGCGGCATCAGTGGTGTACTCTTCATCGGCTAGCACGCATGAAGTATTGAAGATATTCAGACCTTTATTTTCCATGGCACCCATGTTGAATGCACTGGTCGCCACAATCATGTAATTATCCAGATCATAAGGCAGACCATAATGCTCCTCATCCCAGCGCATGGAATGTTTGAGCGCTTCCATGGCGATCTTGCATTTTGGAATATCTTTTTCTTCTGCGTAGATTTCCAGAGCTACATTGCGGCCTTCCGAAGTAACATAATGATCTTTCATCACGGCCAGATCACCAATCACACAGGCGAACAAATAGCTCGGTTTCTTGGTCGGATCCTGCCACACTGCATAGTGACGATTTTCATCTACTTCACCAGTTTCCAGCAGGTTACCATTTGCAAGCAAAACCGGATATTTCTTATCTGCTTCGACACGCGTCGTAAAAACAGACAACACATCAGGACGATCTGGATAAAAAGTAATTTTACGGAACCCTTCTGGTTCATTTTGGGTCACAAACAGATCTGAACTGGCCTGATATAAACCTTCCAGCATGGTATTACTTTCAGGATGAATTTTGACCACGATTTCAAGCGACACTTGATCAGGCGCATTAGTAATGACTAGCTGTTCAGCATCCAGGTGGTAGTCACTGGCATTCAGGATTTGACCATTTAACCGAATCGATTGCAGCTCCAGATCGCGGCCAAGCAGAACCAGATCGCCAGCAGTTTGGCGCTGCATCTCCAGCTTGCTGCTGACCAGACTGTGGTCACTATAGACTTGAATATTCAGGTCGATGGAATCAACAATAAAGGAAGGTTTTTGATAGTCTTTTAAATAAATGGTTTGATCCGCTTCGATCACCGGGTTTGCCGCAATATTCATGTCCTGTCCTAATCTTTTATCGTGTTCGACATTGTTCATGTCAAAATCATACGCCAAGTTTTAAACGCTGTCTGTGCATTTGTATTGTTAGATCTAATATGGGCATTTCGTGCACCACTTTCAATGCATTCTGCCTAATTGAGCAGCACTTGGCTCTACATAAGAAATATCTGTGCCATAAAAATAACCAGAATCATAATTTCTTACATTTTCATAAATAACTGATTTAAAAATATATAATTTTATTTGCAGAGTACCGCATAAATGAAGATTAAAAAATGAGCACACTTTTTGCTACAGTTAAACTGTGTTTTCCCACACTTCCAATGAAAGAATAATGATAACGATGATGAGGTGAGCCATGTATTTAAAACAGCATGTTGTACGGATCGAAAATATCAAAACTTTGCAGACCCTGGATCAGGCCAATATTGACCATAAAGTGATTGCACTGATGATGAGCTGTGAAGGCATTCCGCTTCAGGCCCATGAAGTGACTGCCATTCTCAACACCTACGATGCACTCGGTGCCAAAAAAGTGCCCTCTAAAAAGGTTCAGGCCTTAATTCATGCCAAACACCGCGGCGAGGAGGACGACACATTACCCTGCCCGGTTTAAAAAACGTCATTTCATGTTTTTAAAATCAGAGCTACTTCGGTAGCTCTTCTCCTGTTTGGGTGACTAATTTTGATTTAGAAAAATTGCACCAGTCCACTACGTTTGCATCTCATCAGCCGTGTATAATCAAATGCCCTTCCATTCTAGAGTTGCTCGCGACCATGGTATTCAGTGTTCTGCAAAAACAGCTTGATGAAAGTACTCACTGCCCATTGTGTAAGGCATCGATGTATTGGATTGAGGCAGAACAATATGATCAGGAGCTGAGCTATCATGAATGCAGCCATTGCCAGCATCAGCTTTACTCCGATCAAAAGCACAATTGTTATTGCGAACAATGTCTGGCGCAGCGTAAACGCATGCTCAAGGAAGTCCGTTTACAGGAAAACCGTCAATATCATAAAAAGCAGGATCGGCCGGTTCTTGAGCTGAATCAGCTCAGTTTTATCAATAAGCTGTTTTTACTTTCGGTTCTGGATGAACAGGTGCAGGAATATAGTCAGCACCGTGAATATATTGACTGGCATCAAATTCGATATTATTCCATCAGTCCCAATTATCTGTTCCAACATGGTCTGGTAAAAATCCTAATCAGGGATCAGGTTCTGATTCCCAAAGATCTCCAGCAGGAAAATCAGCATTATTATATTAATGTCCGACTGGATGGATATTCTGAACCGACCCTGTTCAGCATTACCCAGCAGCTGCGCAATTGGTTTTACCAAAACCTGAGCCAAGGTGTGCCCTTTAAAAGTGCAGATGAAGTCAAAGATGCACTCTATTGCCTGCTGTATGAAGAAATCATTCAGTTTGCCCAATTCTATTGTCGTAGCTGGAATGTGCAAATTGCCGGAAATCAGAGCTTTCAGACTTTTTGCTATCGTCTTTTGGATGTACTGGCTGTGGGACAGATTTATTATCTGGTACAAACGGGACTTGAATATCTGTACAAACAAAAAGCTCTTAAGCCACGCAATGAAAATTTTATTAATACTAATCTGCTAAAGAAAACCTTGCAGCAGTACCGGGAACGTTCCGTCACGGAAAAATGGGAAACCTCTACCCTGCCACGCCCTCCGCAACTGGCTTTCAGCAAGATGAGCGAAATCCTGTTTTATCGTTTTCTGGGCTATGATGAAAATATCTTCTTTCAGCCAGTATGGCGTTCGTGGCACAAGATCGAACCTCGCCTGAAATTTTATTCCCAGAAACGTTGTATGCACTGCGGCTCACAGGAACTGTCGGTGGATTATGATGCCAGTGACTATGTCAGCCTGTTCTGTCGTAGCTGCAAGCATCAAGACCATTATTTTACCCGCTGACCGAATAGACAACTTATCTTCCACTTTTATAAATGACCACGATGACGACTTAGATGCAAGCATTACAGCAAACCCTTCTGGACCAGATCTGTGAAGCCTGGTTGAAACTTCAGCAACAGCAGCCCTTGGTGCATATCATGACCAATACGGTGGCCAGCAATTATGTCGCCAATATTGTACTGGCTGCACATGCATCTCCAGCCATGATCGACAATCCTTTTGAAGCTGAAAGTTTTGCCAAGATTGCAGCAGCAATCAGTCTGAATCTGGGTACACCGACGACAGAGCAGGTTCAGGCGATGCAGATTGCTGCGAAAACTGCACATCAGCTGCAAAAACCCTGGGTGCTTGATCCGGTCGGTTATGGAACAGTGCTGCACTGGCGTTCTGGCGTCGTAGATCAGTTGATGCATTCCCAGCCTACGATTTTACGAGGCAATGCTTCTGAAATTGGTGCTTTGGCTGGCAAGCAGATCGAGTCCAAGGGTGTAGACAGCACAGTAGACAGTGCGGATGTTTATTTACAGGCGCGAAGTTTGCTGGATCATTGTGAATGTATCGCAATCTCCGGTGAATCTGATTACATTATTTCGAAAGACTATCCTGTGATACAGGTGTCAGGCGGTTCTGCTTTACAGCCCCGAATCACGGCGATGGGATGTGCACTCGGTGCACTGATCGCTGCCTATAGTGCAGTAACGTCTCCAGCCCTTGCTGCATTAACGGCACATGTACATTTTGCAATTGCCGGTCAATTGGCATTTGAACGCGCACAACAGTTAGGCAGTTTTAATGTCGCCTTTCTGGATGAAATCCACCAACTCAATACTGAAACAATCCGAAAATACGCCAACTTTAAAATTCTGCCAGAATCCATTTAGTTTACTGGTCGCTTCACAGGGTGTTTATTCTCTTGAATAGATAAACGCCCCTATTTAGATTGATCCTGCTCATTTGCTCTATTGACCTCATTAGAAATGTTTTGTCTAGCTCTTTCGGAGATCATTTTTGAGTAGTTTTATTCTGAACTGAGTAGGCTTCATGCAACTTATCTAGTAATTTCCACACAAACGGTTTCCATTTTACTTAAGATCTGTTTGCATCATGCAAATCTAGTTCATGTGAATTGTAGTTCAATTTTTTGTCAGTATTTAAATATGACTTTTAAGTTTTGATTAACAGGTTACATGAATCAATATTTGATGCTTGATCATGCTTATTTTTGATTGCTGATTTGACTTTTTTGGCTTCAAAATCCCAGTGCAATACTAGGATATTCAGCTCAATCGGGAACATGAC